>NZ_JBWJVJ010000010.1:0-136659 GCF_056428925.1 Flavobacterium sp. GNP011
TTTTATCCACCTGCTATTCAACCTTCGTACGCTCCAGAATACTATTTATGGTATCAGTATAGGATAGTAGACAAGAATACTAGCACTATTGTCGAGGCTGGTATGTTTTGCGAAAGTGGGATAAGAAAAAAAATAAAAGTTCAAAAAAATGCTATAGAAGTTGTTAAAAAGCATTTTTCAAACTGTAAAAACATCATGAGTAATTTGGCTGAGTTTGAAACAAGATTACCAAAAAAAATGGGAACTGGGTTTACAGATGCCTATATTGCAGGTTTCATGCATCAAAAAAAGCTTTTGAAATGTGAGTTATAATTCGCAAGTCGACAATTAAATTTACGTCTATTTAGATTACCAAAAATCGAAAATTGCACATGACATCAGAACCGTGAAGGCTAGATTTTGCCGACAGAACGCGAAAAATTTCGGGCTTAATGATTATTTCAAAAGAAAAACCCGGAAACTACATTCGCTACTAAGGATCTGGGCATTAGACTTGATGAAAAAGTGTTTTTTGTATCTTTAATGTCTTGCTTCGACTGATCGCTATAGCTGGAGAGACAAATCCACTGTAATACAACAACTTTGGTAGCAATTTTATAAATCTGCGATTGTAACAAAATATTTTTTTAAAAGTCTAATTAAAGAAAAAGAAATATGGAAACGGACAGAAGACTTTGGCTGAAAAAAATCGGAATTGGAATAGCTGGTATTGGACTTACAAACTTCAATTCATTAGCTTCACCTCTTGTATCAGAAAATTTAATTGATAGTTTTGAGAATGATGCTAACTTAATTTTTTTACGCTCAAATGAAAACCCTTATGGTCCATCTCCATTAGCAAGGAAAGCATTTGTTGATAATGCGAATATTAGTAATCGTTATAATTGGGATATAGAGACACAAATAATTTCTGACCTTGCAAAAAAGAATAGTGTTAAAGACGAAAACATAATGTTGGGTGCCGGTTCAACTGAAATTTTAGATTTGGTTGCAAAATTTGTGTCACTAAAGAAAGGTAATTATGTAATCGCAGACCCAAGCTATGATTATTGGACAGTTACTTTAGATAATTTTGGTTTAAATAAAAACAAAGTACCACTTACAACCGATAAGAAAATTAATTTACAAGCTATGTTGGAAGCCGTAAACCAAGATACAAAATTGGTTTATATCTGTAATCCAAATAACCCAACAGGATCAATTTGTGAAAGAGAAGCATTGGTTGATTGTGTAACCAAGATTTCACAAAATACAATTGTATTAATTGATGAGGCCTATTTGGAATTTACTAAACAGCAATCCCTTAGCAATCTCATAAATGACCACAAAAATATTATTGTAACCAAAACATTTTCCAAAATCTATGGTTTGGCTGGAGCACGAATTGGTTATGCTATTGCGAACAAAACGATAATTGATAATTTGGCAAATTCGCAATCCAATACAAATAATAGCGTTAGTGTATTATCGAAACTTGCTGCTATAGCCTCGTTGAAAGATGATAAATTTGTTTCAAATTGCAACTTGTTAAATGAAAATGCAAGACAATATACCATCAACGAACTCCAAAAATTAAATTGTGAGTGCATTTCCTCTAACACAAATTTTATCTATTTCTCACTTGCAAAATACAATAAGGATTATTTCAAACAATTAGAAGATAATAATATTGAAGGGGGAAGGATATATGAAGAGCAAGGTCAATGGACAAGAATTACAGTGGGTAAAATGGACGAAATGAAAAAATTTATTAAAGCCATACAATAAAAAACATGACTTCAACAAATTATTCAGAAGGTAGAATTATATACTATCTATCAAAATAAAAAACACATGTACTAGCAGTTAAAACCCAATGTTGCGGCTACAAAAATCATCTTATACATGCATAGCGCAATATTATATTTGTTGCTCACAACAAAGAGCATCCTCAATTCGGAGATGAAATAGTTAATAGTTAAAATGGGCAATTTTCCTTTTAGTTGGTTGCCGACTTTTATTGTACCAATCGTTTTATTTGGACATTTAACTTCAATTAGACAATTAATTAGAAAAAAAATGAAAAATTTTAAAAGTGAAATTTTAAAAAACATATGTTACACCGAACTTGTTTACGGAAGAATTAATAAGAAACTAAATATTGAACTTTCAAAAGAAAAAATTGAAGAATTTATTTTGGAAACTATTTCAGAAACTGACGAAGCGAAATTTCAAAAAAAAGGAAAAAATATTTACATTACAAACAAGGAGAACAACATTAGATTAACAATTAATTCCTATACGAACAGAATAATCACAGCAGACAAATTAAATATAAAAACAAAGAACGACTAACAGCAGTTTGTAAAAATGGAGGGTTTTGGGCTTAATTTCCAGTTGGTTTAGTATTTGCAAAGTCAATATTTAACCGAAACTAAAGGCTTTTTTAATCCACTACTTCTGCAAGCTTCAAAACCTTGGCAATAATACTCAAAAATCGAAAAGAAAAGAAACAATAAAAAATATGATTGAAAATTTTGAAGATAATTTAAATCCAAACTTTATTTCGGACAAAAAAATATTTACTAAAATTTGGACTTCACCAAGAGAAGTTTTTAAATTTATTCATACTTACAAATATGACAAGTATGTGACTGGCTTATTGATTTTGGCTGGAATTTCAAGAACATTTGACAGAGCATCAATGAAAAACATGGGTGATGATTTCTCGATTTGGGGAATAATTGCATTTTGCATAATTATTGGAGCAATATTTGGTTGGATTAGCTACTATATTTATTCTGCAATGATTAGTTGGACAGGAAAATGGATAAATGGAAAAGGAAATACAGATTCAATTTTAAGAGTTTTGTCTTATTAATTAATTCCATCAGTAATATCATTGCTATTTCTTGTTCCACAAATTGCAATATATGGAAATGAAATATTCAAGTCAGAAGGAGATATAAGTAGCAGAGGAATTGTTTCAAGTATAATCGTTAATGGTTCTATGATTTTGGAATTTACACTTGGAATCTGGAGTTTAGTTCTATGTGTAATTGGTATATCTGAAGTTCAAAAATTATCAATTGGAAAATCAATTATGAATTTAATATTACCAGCAATCGTAATAATTACTCCTATTTTAATTATAGTATTAATAATATATGCAATTAATTAGAAGCGCTATCTGCAAATAGGCGTTTGGTAGAAATTACTCTTATACTAATCTTGACCCATAAGTTAATGGAAGAAAAGTGGAGAAATAAAAGTAATTAATGAGAAAAAATATTTTTATAAATAATTGTTTTAAATACATTGTTAAAAGTTGACAAAAAAAAACGAGACTGAATTAGAAACGAAAAATAATATGAATAAGTTAGTTTTATTAATCTTCCTAATGACTTTAAACTGTTTTTCACAAAAAATTGAAAAACTTGAATTTTCAGTTTCCGAAATTGATAGTTTAAGTAAAAATGAAAGTTGTCTGATCATTTATGATTTAGGAGGCAAAATTGAAGCACAGAAAGTTTCTAAAAATCTTGAAAAAGATATAAAAACTAATGGAATTGGATATTTTTCAATAAAGCCACATTCATATCAGAGAGAAATTGTAAAAACTGAAAATCTATCTCAAAAAGAGCTAAGAAATTATAATGAAGATCAAAATTGTAAGTTATTAAGAGTCGATTATGACAATGAAATTGATTTTGAAGATGGAACTTTTAATAAAATAAATGTGAAATTTTATTACAATAAAAATCAATTATTTTATATAAAATATCTAGAACAAAACAAAAATGATATAGTCAATGAAACTGATATTAATCATAACTTTTTTTTGGTAGATATTGACAAAGAATTTATCGCCAATGAATATTTAAAAAAATGGATTCTCAATCAAAACAAAGAAATAGTTAAAAAGTGTGTTTTGAATTAAAAATTGAAATAGAAATTAAATAAACAACAGAACGCCTAACAGCTTCAAAGGATTTGGACAATTAACTTTATGGGAAGTTGGTTTTGTATTTGGAAGTTTAGAAATAACTGAAAAATAAATCTTAATTTAGTACAAAAACTACTGACTAACAAAACTTTAGTTGGGATTATAGCAAAACTCATGACAGAAAATAAATAATTCAAAAAAAATGAAGAAAGAAAAAATAATATTTTGGACAGCAACAACAATAATCGCATTGTTTGAAGGAGTAATGCCTGCATTGACTTCACAAACAGAATTGGCAAAAGAAGGTATTAAACATTTGGGATATCCAGAATATTTTGGAGACACTTTGGTAATTTTTAAAGTTTTAGGAGTTTTAGCATTAGTCATTCCACAGGTTCCTAAACGAATAAAAGAATGGGCTTATGCCGGATTTGCTTTTGACTTTATTTTTGCAACAATTAGCCACGGAGCAGTTGATGGAATTAATGGGCAAACTTTTTTTCCATTAGTAGTATTTGGGATTCTAGCCGTTTCATACATTTACTATCACAAATTAAATTCTAACAAAAATTAAATATTATGTTGTTTCAAGCGTACATTGACAATATCAAAGCCAAAACTGGAAAGACACCTGCAGACTTTAAAAAAATGGCGGATGAAAAAGAATTTATCATTGACGGGAAACTTAATCCTAAAATTAAGGCAAAAGAAATTACGAATTGGCTCAAAGAAGAATATGAATTAGGACACGGACATGCAATGGCAATTTATGCAACATACAAAGGAAAAACTGAATGATACAAAACACAACAAACCGCTAAAAAATGCTAAATCCAATGGCTAGATTGCTTTAAATTGTTCGTTTTTTTTACTAACTTCACTCAATCGGTTATAGAAAAAAGGTTTCCATAAGACGCAACAAGCTCTACCACAACCGTTTTCGGTCAGCAGTGCTAGAAAGTAAAAAATCCCGATGTCGCGAATAAATAAAATTATCTCATACGCAGATCGTTCAGCATCATACTATGTCAACACACCAACTTCGGAGATGAAATAGTTCTACCTTAGACTACTCAAATGTCTCCAACTTTACGCTTACAGACATACTCACAAAAAAACACAATAAACCCCACCTCAAGTTCATAATCATAACTTGGGATGGGGTTTTTCGTATGAATACATTAACAGAAAATTAGCACAATTACACTACTTGAGTATTGAAATAACATATACATTTGAAAATTATTTTCAATCATCAAACTGTAAATCAACTCAAATGAACGTAAAATCTGCAAACACACCCATCAAAAAAAAATCTAAATTCATACCATACCTGCTCTTGTTGAGTACGATTTTGTTTTTTCAATATTCTTGGTCACAAAATATTTCAGTAAAAATAATTGATGCCACTACTAAAGAGCCCATACCTTACGCCACCATCAATATTGATAAAAAAGAACATTTGATCTCAAATGCCGAAGGTTTTTTTAACTTATCTGAAACTACAATTCAAGACGAAAATACACTAACCATTACCTATCTAGGCTACAAAAATCTTGAAGTTAAAGTAAGTCAATTATCAAAACTGGATTACGTTATAGCCCTTACTCCCACTATTTTTGAACTAAATGATGTACAAGTAAATGGTGAAAAACCCAATCCATATTCAATCATGGCTACCGTTAAAGCAAATCTTTCTTTGAATTACAGCAATACCGATAATCCTATTAAAGATATGCTATTTGTGCGAAAATCAACAGCGACCAATCCTCATGAAATTGTAGTAGATGTAAATAAGTCTACAGGCTTTTCAAAACAAGCGCTCAAACAAGTCAATGGTGATATTCAAAACTTTACCAATGCCTTAGTTAAATCACCCCCAAAAGAGTATACTGACATGCTGTGTAATTTGTATACTAATACTATTAAAAAAGACAGTAAGTCATTTGTATCACATAAAATGAACGTTCTCAAAGCAACGGTTCTCAAAAATGAAGGAAGTGCAACCTCATCAGAAGAGTTGAAACAAATAGGCATAAAAACAATGCTAAAACACTTAGATTCTACAAAGTATTACCGCATTAAAAGTGGACTCTTTGGTTCCCAAGACACCATTTCATTGCGGAAAGATTTCAATAAAAAGAAAACAAAATCTAAAAAAGAAAATAAAAGTACGCTGCTTACAACCACAAAATACAATTTAACAGAATTCATTCAGAACAATAATTTAGGTAATTCTTCACAGCATGATTTTATAAAAAACCCTGAACTGTACCGTTACAAATTTGAAGGAACTACTTTTACTGAGGAAAACGATTATGCATTCGTACTTTCATTTTCACCAAAGAAAAGCAAAGCAAAATATACGGGTAAACTCTACATTAATGAGTCTGATTATGCCGTTCTTAGAGCTGAATTCCAACTTGATGAAGGAGAGAAACTTAACAATGTTAATTTAAAATTGCTTTTAGGTATTAAAGTAGCTCAAAATAACAACAAAGGAATTTTAATGTACCGAAAAAAATCAGATGAAAAGAACTATTACCTGCACTATGCCTCTGAAGAATTAGGTCAATATTTTTATATAAACCGACCTTTAAAATTTATTGAAATCACCAAAGAAGACAAAGATATTCTATCATTAGACATAAAATTTGAAGGTAACTCTACAACTAAAACTGAATTTTTAAATCTTTCACATTCTCTTGTAACAGATATTGATGTTACTAAAGTTGTTGAAAATGAATTCAAACTTGTAGCTATAAAATCATACGATCCTAAAATATGGAAAGGCTACCATGCTATTGAACCAGTAGCAGAATTAAAGAGATTCAGAGTAAAAGATTAATTTATATCATGCAACTTCTTATCATACTTTTCTAACAGAATATAATTTTAAAAATATAATGGCTGTACAAAAATACAGCCATTTTACTAACTAACTAAAAAAAAACAACTAACTAACTAAAAAAAAACAACTAACTAACTAAAAACTAACTAACAAAAATCACTTAACAATTATTTTTACAACTTCATATGATAAAGTAGAGCTGATTATTTTACCAAAATAGATACCTGCAGTCAAACTTGATTTAGAAATCCCAACTTCATTATTTCCTACTTGTGTATCGTGGTACAACGTTTTTATAAGCTTACCGTTTACATTATAAATTTCTATAGTAACCCTTTCTGAATTCATTGCTGTAAAACGCAGTTTTGAATTTTCATCAATTGGATTTGGAGATATTGAAACTTTGTTTCCCTGGGATCCTATATCAAAATCAGCTCTATCCAGTGTAAGATTTTTTGAAAACTGTATAGTTTGCAAATCCATTTCCTTAATGGTTGCTTTTCCATCAAGAGCAGTCATTTTAAACACTATTGTTTTAATATCGTTTAGCACCAATGGACTTCCAATACTTGACACAAATGCTGTAAATGGTATTGCAAAATCTTGCAAATCATTAGTAAGTATAATTGTAGCTTTATATTGTTGCTCCCAGTTTGCAATACTATTTTTTACAAAAACTATTTCTAGTACACCCGTTCCTTTTCCTCGAAGATGCAAACTTTTATAAGTTGATAAATCTACAGCTTTAAATCTTGGCGTTAGCGCTCTGTACGCAGCAACATAATCTGTAGTAGTGGCTGTAAGATTTAAGTTGCGTTCTACAGGAAAACTTCCAGCATCATATTCTCTTGAATTTAATCCAATAGTATAATTAGTTACTGTGGTAGTACTGGCTGGGGCATCAATTCCCCAAGGTCCATCAGACAAGAATAAATCATCTGGAGTGGCAACCCCATCCCCTATTCTAAATCCGATGTCAAACAAATTACCCGTTGGCACCACAATATCCGTTACATATTTTTTATTCAAATTAATAGAACTGTTTATTTTTTGCTCAGTACTGGTTTCTGTTTTTCTCAAACCTCCATCAAAAGTTACGGCGCTTGTAGCATTTGTATTGATAACTTGTAACTCCAAGTTTCCGTTGCTATATCTTCCTTTTTTGACGAATACTGTTGGTGGCTCTGATAAGGTATAACCAATAATTGGTTTTTGTTTTTGAATTAAATTAACAACTTCTTGCCCTATTTTAAACAAATCATCAATTGAATTTGTCCAAATTTGAAAATTATAAAAGCCAATATTCTTTTCATATTTATCAAGATTCCAATGGCTTTCTAGCGCATAATTCGCATCTGTATTTACTTTCTTAGCCGAAAAACTCAATACATACTCAATACTATTATCTGCATTTTTTATAATCGTTTTGATAAAAGGCTGCTCGTTAATTTCTATAGTTGATACTGAAAGAATTTGTGCTCCTAACAATCTATCGCAAATAAACTTAGTATGTTCATACACGCCATTATTTGTTTTCAAGGCGAGAATAGAGGCAATTGTTTTATTATTTTTAATGTAATCTACTGAGTATACTTCGGATGCATTGGTAATAGAAAGTAAATCTGTAGGAGTAGATTCTACAACTGATTGCTCATTAATAATACCAAATGGAATAAAATCTTTAAGTACTGTACCCGATGCTTTTCTAGAATACAAACTTGGTTTTGTTACTTTTCTTGCTGTGGCAACATCAAACTTGTACGCTGTTTTTACTCTGTTAAAATTTCGTTTGTTAATTTGTTCTGATAATCTATTGTTACTCTCTAGACCGCCCTCATTAGCTCCAGAAATTGAAGCGTTATAAACAGGACAACTAGCATATCCTGAACAAGATGGATCATCACAATCAATTAAATTATCGCCATCATCATCAATCCCATTATCACAAATTTCTTGAGGAACAGGCGCCGTAGGACAACGTGCTCCATCATTGCTAGAACTTGATGGACCAAAGGCAAATAAATTAGAATTCATCCCAATTACACCATCTAAATCTTTAACATCACGGATCACATAAACGGTCCCTGTTTGATTAGCAGACACATAAAAACTTCCTGCTAAATCAAAATATACAGCTCCATAGGTATAATTATTACCTAACATTGCCGGTACAACTCCTAAATTTGTAACTACTCCATTTAATGGATTAACACGATACAAAATATTAGTAGCTTGTTCCACAGTATATAAATTACCGTCAACAGCATTGAAAGCCCAATCGTGAACATTGATGCCTTGTGATAATTCAAAAGAACCTAAATACTGCAAATAAGATTGTGAGGCTGGATCCAAATCAATTTTGTAATAGGTACTCCCACCAGATTTAAAAAAATAAATACCATCTGGACTCACATCACCTACAAATCTACTCGCATCAGGTAATGCGCTAATGGTGTAAATGGTGGTATTAAAATTTTTACCAATCCTAACTATAGATTTAGAAGGAGAGGTTAAATAGCCCCAAATATATCCATCCTTAGCATTATAACCTGCTCCATTTATACTTCCAGTTGTAATATTTTGTGCCACCGAAATAGAATTACCAGATGCTAAGTCAATTGCAAAAATATCATTGCCTTGAAATAAGTAGGCATTAAAATCACAATTAAAAGGTATGTCTTGTGCACTAAATTTAATAGTAAAAAGTAACAAAAACAATAAAAATCCTCTTGATACTTGACGATGTATAATTTTAGTCATATCTATTTCTTTTTAAGTAATTAATATGTTAAAATTAGTTTAACATATTAAAGAAAAAAAAATATTTAGATATTATGGAGAGTAACTATCGATGGATGGTCTTTTTCTATAGACCATCCAAAAAAAAAAACATAAACTACTCTCTACCAAGCAATAGGATTGTAATCTTTCAAAAACTTCCCACACCAATGTTTACCGGTATTGATGCCGTCAAACAAAGGATCCATTACTCTTGCAGCACCATCCACAATATCTAAAGGAGGTTGAAAATCTTGTTCTTCTTGTTTTCTTTTGGCTAATTCTGCTGGATCTTCATCGGTAACCCAACCTGTGTCCACTGCATTCATAAAAATTCCGTCTTTTGCCAAAGTACCCGCAGCGGTGTGCGTTAACATATTCAAAGCCGCTTTTGCCATATTGGTATGCGGATGACGGTCTTCCTTGAAATCACGGTAAAACTTGCCTTCCATCGCCGAAACATTGATGATGTGTTTTTTGCCTGTGTTGTCTTTTTTCATCACCTCCGAAAGGCGGTTGCACAATACAAAAGGCGCTACGGAATTTACCAATTGCACTTCAATCATTTCGGTAGTTTCTATTTGTCCTAATTTTAGACGCCAACTGTTTGTTTTTCTTAAATCTACTTGCTGAAGGTCGGCATCGAGTTCTCCTTCCGGAAAAACTTCTTGTGCGACCAAGGCATTATCAAACGAATACGGAATCTGCGATAATTTGGCGGAAGCCCGCAACCCAATTCCAGGTTCTGGTCCGTGCCAAGTTACAGGCATATTCTCATTGGATGAAAAACCCGTGGTCAACACTTTCAATTCATCAAGACAATTCGTGTGATCCAGCAATAATTCTTGTGCTTGTTGTGGTAATGAAGCTAGGGAACGCTCCTCGTTTTCCATTAGATGCGTATAGAATCCAGCAGGACGTCTTACGGTTTGCGCCGCATTATTGATGAGAATATCCAATCGCTGGTATTTTTGCTCAATGAAATTACAGAAAATCTCCACACTAGGAATGTGTCGCAAGTCTAAGCCGTGAATTTTCAATCGGTGACCCCAATCCATAAAATCTGGCTCATTAGAAAAACGCAAAGCCGAATCGACTGGGAAACGAGTCGTAGCAATAACCGTTGCGCCACCGCGTAAAAGCATCAACGTAATGTGATAGCCTATTTTTAAACGGGAACCTGTAATTACAGCAACTTGTCCCTTTACATCAGCAGTTTGAAAACGTTTGGCATAATTAAAATCGCCACAATCCGTACACATGCTGTCATAAAAGTGGTGCATTTTAGTAAACTCCGTTTTACAAACGTAACAGTTTCTGGGTGTTTCTAATTCTAATTGTTCTTTGCTGGCCAGATCCGTGTAAGCCAGCAATTTGGGCGCTACAAATACGCTTGCTTCGCGCGCTGAACGAATTCCAGTTTCTTTCCTTGCGGTTCTATCTTGCTTTTCTTTTTTACGTTTGGCAACTAATTTTCCATCTTTTTTGCGTCTGGAAAACTCGTCCCGATCAGGGCGAGAAAATTGACCTGCAGCTTTAATTAAAGCCGTTCGTTGTTCTTTTGGAATATCAAATATCTGATTCGTATCGGTATTTAATTGCGCCAAAATAGCGATGCATCTGTCAATTTCTTCTGAACTTATTGCAGTTTTATGTTCTATTTGTTCCATCATTATCATAAAAAAGGATCTCAATTTAGTGTAAAATCCAAGGGCGCAAATATAGACTTTTTAAAGTCGTAAAGTTTCAAGGTAATACCGCAGGAAATTTTAACGCGAAGATGCTAGTTTTGCATTTTGACTTTCGACTATTATCTTACTATCTTCGCACCTACGATGTTCTTTCACAAAGAGGCACGAAGCACCGCAAAGAGTCACAAAATTGAAAAAAAACTGTATCTATTTCTGTTTTGTCTTTGAGAATCTCTGTGTAACAAAAAAGTATTATGCTGTTTCAAATCAAATCCTATTTACAATTCCTTTGGCACTCTAAAAATGAGCATGCGGTGCATTCTCCGTTTGTATTTAACTTGATTACAAAATGCTTTTATGACCACAAACCAAAACCCGAATATGCAGTTTTAAGAAAATACAGAAACACGCTTTTAGCAAATAGTAATTCGATTGAAGTAACTGATTTTGGTGCGGGATCCAAAGTTTTCAAATCGAATACAAGAGTCGTTGCAAAGATTGCGAAAACAGCAGGAATTTCTCCAAAACGAGCCGAATTATTATTCCGGATCACCACATATTTTCAACCTGAAAGTATTTTAGAAATTGGAACTTCTTTAGGATTAGCAACTGCGGCACTTGCTTTAGGTCATAAAAAAGCAAAAATCACAACGCTGGAAGGTTGCCCGCAAACGATGGCAATTGCAAAAAGTCAATTTCAATTATTTAATTTTGATCATGTAAATCCCATCGTAACCGAATTTAGTAATTATTTAAGTGACTTTCGACCTTCGACTTTCGACTTTAAACTCATTTATTTCGATGGCAATCACTCTAAGAAAGCAACTTTAGATTATTTTGAATCCTTGCTTCCAACTGTAACAAATGATACGCTGTGGATATTCGATGATATTCATTGGTCGCTAGAAATGGAAGAAGCTTGGAAAATCATACTAAATCATCCTAAGGTAACAGTGACAATTGATACGTTTCAATGGGGATTGGTATTTTTTAGAGGAGAACAACCCAAACAACATTTTATAATTAGAGTATAAAGCAAAAAAAAATGACAACCATTCCTGATTGCCATTTCCTTTTGAATTAATACAACTTTATTCTTTAGCTCTTTTCATTTCTCCTGATTTTGCACCCATACGGTTTAACGTATACATTGGCGCAAATTTCAATTTCAAACCTGCAATTTTGTTATTATCTGCACTAGTAAGGCCTTCTTTTTCAACGGTATTTTTACGACTATCAAGTGCTTCATACATCAATTTTACTTCATCCCAATCTTCACGAGAGTAGGCATCTTTATTATTTTCAACAGTATCCACAAATTGTTGATATACACTTAAAATATTGTTTTTATTAACCCAAACAAAACTCATATCCTCACCTACTTTTCCTTCTCCAAAAAGCGTATTACGCATTTGTTGTTTTGGATTTACAGGTATAGCAGCAAGTGCTTCGGCTCTCATTTTTTCAAGGTTCGCTTTCATCGTTTCATACTTTGTTCTACTTGCCTCAATACGCGCTTTAGCTTCAGCGTCATCAGCCATATCAGCAAGAGCAATCTCAGCCTCTGCGCTTTTTAATTTAAAAGCCGATTCAATTTCCATCCAGTTGTCCTTAGTATCCTCAGCTGCTACATTACTTAATGAATCCACATACATAACATAATTGTCTACTTTAATTTTTGCTTGTTCTGTTTTTTCATCTTTACAAGCTGTAAATCCTAATGCAATAACTGCAAGTCCTAATATTAGTTTTGTATTTTTCATTTTTTATGTTTTAGTGGTTAATACGTGACAAATGTATACGCAAACCTTTCATTTTCAATTTAAAACAAAAAATTATACAACTAATTACTATAATTGTGCAAAACTGACTAAAACAATGAGAATGCTTCACAAATAGTAATTATAGAGATTGTCTTGCAAAGTTTTAGCTGAGGATTTCATGTCAATGAATGAGATACTGATTCCAGCATTTATACTTCCCAATTTATGAAAACGAAAACCAAATCAAATTACTATACCAATACCTGTAACAAATAAAAAAAACTGCTACTTATTACTCAAATAAAACTTTTATACCTTTATATATCAACTTAACAGCATCTTTCAGGTAACGAAAGAATAAAATTTAATAAAGAATGGCAAACCCACTAATTCAGATCACCGATATTAAGCGAAATTTTGTTCTAGGAAATGAAATTGTATATGTACTTAAAGGAATTAATTTACAAATCAATAAAGGAGAATATGTTGCATTAATGGGACCTTCAGGATCCGGTAAATCTACTTTAATGAATTTATTGGGATGTCTTGACACTCCTACATCTGGAAATTATATTCTTAACGGAAAAGATGTGAGCCAAATGCGTGATGATGAACTCGCAGAAATTAGAAATAAAGAAATAGGTTTTGTATTTCAAACTTTTAATCTCTTGCCACGAACGACTGCCTTAGACAATGTGGCCTTGCCTATGATTTATGCTGGTTTTTCAAAATCAGAAAGAAATAAGCGTGCCACCGAAGTACTGAAACAAGTGAACCTATCAGATAGAATGGACCACCAACCCAATCAGCTTTCTGGAGGTCAAAGACAGCGTGTAGCCATTGCGAGAGCATTGGTTAACAAACCCTCTATTATACTTGCTGATGAGCCTACAGGAAACTTAGATAGTAAAACATCTGTAGAAATCATGAAGCTCTTTGGCGATATTCATGCCCAAGGAAACACCGTAATATTAGTAACGCACGAAGAGGAAATAGCAGCTTATGCACACCGTGTCATTCGTTTACGTGATGGTCTTATAGAAAGTGATGTATCAAAGTAATCGGTAATCGGTGTTCAGTTGCAGATGACAGTTTTATAACGACTGTGATTTTTAGATTTTTTTTTTAAATCAAGTAACATTAAACGAGCACCAATTACAATTATCCCTACGAGAGGTAATCTAGAGTAGGGAAATATAATTTCAATTGCTTTTATTAAGTACCGTATAAACTTTTTCATACATGAAAATCGCTTTACTAACCTGCGAAAAACTTCCCGATTTAAATCCTGAAGATCAAAAACTAATTCCTGCACTAGCAAAATATAACATTCAGGCTGTAGCGGCAGTTTGGGATGATGCTAGCATCAATTGGTCTCAATTTGACTGCTTGGTATTTAGAAATACTTGGGACTATTTTGAGAAAGAACAAGCGTTTATACTTTGGCTTGACCAGATTAAAAAATTAGGCGTTAAAACACTAAACACCATTGATACGGTAAAAAATAACATACATAAATTTTATTTAAAAGAGCTAGAGCAAAAGGGAATCCCCATCATTAAAACCATATTTATTGACAAAACCCAACTGCTGGATTTAAACAAACTAATACCAAATCACTGGAATAAAGCAGTCATAAAACCCGCTTTTTCGGCAGGATCTTATCTCACCGAAGTGTTTGACCGAACACAAATTCAAGCTATAAACAATCAATTTCAATCTATAGCTGCAGATAAAGAATTACTCCTTCAGGAATTCATGCCAGAGATTCAAACACTGGGGGAAACATCATTCATCTTTTTTGACAAGAAATTCTCTCATGCTGTGAATAAAAAACCTATTTCTGGCGATTTTAGAGTACAATCACTCTATGGCGGAAAATATACGCTAGTAGAACCATCAGTAGAACTCATCCAAAAAGCACAAAAAGTAGTCAACACTTTTCAGGAGGATTTGTTGTATGCTCGGGTAGATGGAATCGTAATTGAAAACGAACTTTATTTGATGGAGATAGAATGCATTGAACCTGATTTGTATTTTAATTTGAGTTCAAATTCATTAGATCACTTTGTTACAGCATTAATAAAATTAATAGCCTAAATTTGTTTTTTTTATAAAAACTAAGATCTCATTAATGAAAGTATATACAAAAACTGGCGATAAAGGCACTACAGCCCTTTTTGGAGGTACCAGAGTAGCCAAAGACCATGCTCGCATAGAAAGTTACGGAACTGTTGACGAATTGAACTCTCACATAGGTCTTATTCGGGACCAAGATATCAATGCGCATTACAAAGATATATTGATAGAAATTCAAGACCGTCTTTTTACAGTAGGAGCAATTCTTGCAACGCCTCCAGAAAAAGAGGTAAAGAAAAACGGCGAATTGCGTTTGCAAAATTTAGGTATTATTGAAACGGATATTGAATTATTAGAAAATGAAATAGACGCGATGGAAGAAGCGCTACCGCCAATGACACATTTTGTATTGCCCGGTGGTCATACCACTGTGTCATATTGTCATATTGCACGCTGTGTATGCCGAAGAGCAGAGCGCCTAGCCGTACATTTAAGTCATGACGAACCCGTTGTTGAAATCGCAATTAAGTACTTAAACCGACTTTCTGACTACCTTTTTGTGTTGGCACGAAAGTTGTCCTACGACTTAAAAGCGGATGAAGTTCAATGGATTCCAAGAAAGTAATCAGTCACCGTTTTCAGTAGCAGTTTTTTAACGAAAACTTCAAACTTTAAACCTGAAACTTTAAACAAAAAAAAACGTTCTTAACTTTAACTAAAAATAAATCGTTTTTTACTTGTATTTTTCAGTAAAAAATTTATTTTTGCACAAAACTAAATCGACAACAGATGTATTGGACATTAGAATTAGCATCGTATTTAAGTGATGCACCATGGCCTGCTAACAAAGACGAACTTATTGACTACGCTATTAGAGCTGGAGCTCCATTAGAGGTAGTAGAAAACCTTCAATCTATTGAGGATGAAGGCGAAATATATGAATCAATGGAAGAAATATGGCCAGATTATCCCACAGACGAAGATTATCTTTGGAATGAGGATGAATATTAAAAAGCAAACCAATTAAAAAGTCTCAAAAGAGGCTTTTTTTTGGTTTAAATTTACAGAAATACACAATTAGAAATATAAAAATATCATGAGTTTCATAAACAGCATAATCAAGGTTTTTGTGGGCGACAAGTCTCAAAAAGACGTCAAAGCACTACAACCCTATCTCACTAAAATTAAAACATTCGAGGAACCCCTTAAAGCTTTATCCCATGATGAGCTGAGAGGTAGAACTGTTTTTTTTAAAGACAAAATCAAACAAGATCGAGCTGACAAAGACGCTAAAATTGCTGCTCTAAAGGTAGAAGTAGAAAGCATTGTAGATATTGACAAGAGAGAGGATATCTACGTGGCTATTGATGCCCTTGAGAAAGAAGCTTACGAAATTTCAGAAAAAACATTAATGCAAATCCTTCCTGAGGCTTTTGCAGTGGTAAAAGAAACAGCTAGACGTTTTAAAGACAACACCCAAATTGAGGTTACTGCTACCCCAAAAGACCGTGAATTATCTGGCGCAAAAACATACATCACCTTAGATGGAGACAAAGCCATTTGGGCTAATTCTTGGAGTGCTGCAGGTAAAGAAATCACCTGGGATATGATTCACTATGACGTTCAGTTAATAGGAGGAATGGTATTGCACGAAGGTAAAGTTGCCGAAATGCAAACCGGTGAAGGAAAAACATTAGTAGCTACATTGCCGCTTTACTTAAATGCCTTGACTGGAAACGGAGTTCACCTTGTTACGGTGAATGATTATCTTGCAAAAAGAGATAGTACCTGGAAAGCACCTTTTTTTGAATTTCACGGTATGACTGTGGAATGTATTGACAATTACCAGCCAAGCTCTGAAGGTCGTAAAAAAGCCTACGATGCAGATATCACGTATGGTACCAACAATGAATTTGGTTTTGATTATTTAAGAGACAACATGGCTCATTCTCCAGATGACCTTGTACAAAGAAAACACAATTACGCTATTGTAGATGAGGTTGACTCGGTATTGATTGATGATGCTAGAACACCTTTGATTATCTCTGGACCAGTTCCACAAGGAGATCGTCACGAATTCAATGAATTAAAACCAAAAATTGAAAACCTAGTAAGTCTTCAACGTCAATTAGCAAACGGATTCTTATCTGAAGCTAAAAAACTAATCAAAGAAGGAAACACTAAAGATGGTGGATTTCAATTGCTAAGAGCTTACAGAAGTTTACCTAAGAATAAAGCATTGATTAAATTTTTGAGTGAAGAAGGTATCAAACAACTGCTTCAAAAAACCGAAAATCAATACATGCAAGACAACAAAAGAGAAATGCACAAAATTGATGAGGCATTGTATTTTGTTATCGAAGAAAAAAACAATCAGGTAGAATTAACAGATAATGGAATCCAGTACCTATCTGGCGATACAGATGCTGACTTTTTTATCCTACCAGACATTGGAACTGAAATTGCCAATATCGAAAAGAAAAAATTAGAGAAAGACCTTGAAGCCGAAGAGAAAGAAAAATTATTTCAAGACTTCGGGATCAAGAGTGAGCGTATCCATACATTAACACAGCTTTTAAAAGCCTACGCTTTATTCGAAAAAGATGTAGAGTATGTAATCATGGACAACAAAATCATGATTGTAGACGAGCAAACAGGTCGTATTATGGACGGTCGCCGTTATTCTGACGGATTGCACCAAGCCATTGAAGCCAAAGAAAATGTAAAAATTGAAGCTGCTACACAAACTTTTGCAACGGTTACTTTGCAAAACTATTTCAGAATGTACAACAAGCTAGGTGGAATGACTGGAACTGCAGTTACAGAAGCTGGCGAATTGTGGCAAATATACAAGCTTGATGTAGTAGAAATCCCTACTAACAGAGGTATTTCTAGAAAAGACAAAGAAGATTTCATCTACAAAACAACTCGTGAAAAATTCAACGCAGTTATTGAAGATGTAACCGAATTGTCTAAAGCCGGAAGACCAGTACTTATTGGAACAACATCGGTTGAAATTTCAGAATTACTAAGCCGAATGTTGAAAATGCGTGGCGTAGCACACAATGTCTTGAATGCAAAAATGCACAAGCAAGAAGCACAAATTGTGGAGGAAGCTGGAAAACCAGGCGTAGTAACCATTGCCACAAACATGGCTGGTCGTGGTACCGATATCAAATTATCTCCAGAGGTTAAAGCTGCTGGCGGACTTGCCATTGTAGGTACAGAGCGTCATGACTCGCGTCGTGTAGACCGTCAATTACGTGGTCGTGCAGGACGTCAAGGAGATCCAGGAAGTTCTCAGTTTTATGTATCGCTTGAGGACAACTTAATGCGTTTGTTTGGTTCTGAACGTGTAGCCAAAGTAATGGACCGTATGGGATTACAAGAAGGCGAAGTGATTCAGCACTCTATGATGACCAAATCTATAGAACGCGCTCAAAAGAAAGTAGAAGAAAACAACTTTGGAGTACGTAAACGTTTGTTAGAATATGATGATGTAATGAATGCACAGCGTGAAGTAGTCTACAAGCGTCGTCGTCACGCCTTGTTTGGCGAACGCTTAAAGCTGGATATTGCAAACATGCTGTATGACACGTGCGAGTTAATCATTGATCAAAACAAAGCAATAAATGATTTCAAGAACTTTGAGTTCGAATTAATACGCTATTTCTCGATCACATCTCCAGTAACCGAAAGTGAGTTCGCCAAAATGAACCCAATGGATCTTACCGGAAAAGTATACAAAGCTACATTAGATTATTATACTGAAAAAACAGCACGTAGTGCCCGTGAAGCGTTCCCGATTATCAAAAGCGTTTATGAAGATCAAAACAATCAGTTTGAGCGCATCGTAGTTCCATTTACGGACGGAATTAAATCTTTGAATGTAGTTACCGACTTAAAAATGGCTTACGATTCTCAAGGAGCACAACTAGTTGCTGATTTCGAGAAAAACATCACACTAGCCATTGTAGACGAAGCGTGGAAAAAACACTTGCGCAAAATGGACGAGCTAAAACAATCTGTTCAACTAGCCGTACACGAGCAAAAAGATCCGTTGCTAATTTACAAACTAGAGGCCTTCAACTTGTTTAGAGCCATGATTGATAATGTAAACAAAGAAGTGATTTCATTCTTGTTCAAAGGAGATTTGCCAGCACAAGAAAACCAACGCATTCAAGAAGCCATTGATGTAACTCCCGTTGAGGATTACACCACTTCAAAAGATGAAATTGTAAGCAGCGAAAGTGCAAATCAAGAAGCGATGCAAACACAGCAACGTCAAGTTACGGAGACCATCACTCGCGACATGCCAAAAATCAATCGCAATGACAACGTAACCATTCAAAACGTGGCCAACGGTCAAACACAAGAAATGAAATACAAAAAAGCCGAAAGCCTAATCGCCTCAGGTCAATGGGTATTAGTCAACTAAAACCTTATATTTCAAGATTCATAAAACTCCACTGCGCAAGTAGTGGAGTTTTTTTTATGCTCATTTTTTTTCGGGAGCTATTCCTGCCATACGCTGCAAGCTATTGCGTTTCAAACCCTTTTTCTAGGCACTTTCAGGAGCTTCCTGCGGTCGCTCTGCCAGCGCTATAAAAAGTGGTTTTCAACCCGCATAGGCTTTACGCTGCTGTCAGGGCTATACCGTAAAACTACCCCACAAGAAAATAAAACCATCCAAAAGCAAGCCGCTTCCTTAAAAAAAATCGAAAACAAATAAATACATAAGAAAAGGTAGTAATAATTAAAAAATCAACCAAACAATTTATAAGAGAAATTTACTATATTTGAGAAAACAAAAAAGCGAAACAAACCTTCGCCAATCTACCCAAATTTGGGTGCATACACGAAAGTTTGTTTCGCATATATACTAGTTAGGGTGTATAGCTCCGTTGAAAAGACACAGCCGACATCAACCAGACGTTTTGCAACTGAAAAAATAATAATGAACTAGCTAGCGTGCCGACGCAAATCAAGCTCAGAATCTGACATCGAAATGCGAAAGAAAAGCAAATGTGAATCACTTTGCGGAAAACAGAAAGCGGAAAAAAATTTCGTTTTTTTTTGAGTTTTAATAGAAAAATATAATTCCGACGACAAACAGAAAACAGAAAAGCTACCGAAATTGAAACGTGGAAAAGTTGCCGACATTGGACTGGAAAATTGGAATGGATGAACTTTGGTGCTTTTCAAACGTGTCACTACACACCCTAACACACGCTACAAGCGATTTGGGCAATTGGTTTAATGGGAAAATTGGTTTGTATTTGGAAGTTTTGGCTTATCCGAAAATTTACGCTAATTTAGTCCCAAACCGCGTGTAGCGCGGGAACGTTATAGCCAATAATCCCAAAAAACTGGAGATAAATGAAATTTGAATTAACAAACGGAAGACATAGAATTTCTAATATAGAATATATTAATGATTTACGTTTTGTTGCAAATAATTTAGGTAAAAACTCTTTAAAACAAAGAGATTACTGTAAAGAAAATGGTGCAAAATATAATGTTAAAAGTGCTATAAATAGGTTTGGAAATTGGGATAATACTTTAAAAAAAGCAGGGCTCGAAGGCGAAAAAAGTCTTAAAGGAATGGAATATGGAGAAAAATCAATTAAAGATGAAGTTTTATTAGCTGATTTAGTTAGAGTTGCAAATGAATTAAACAATCCAAACATTACTATAAATGATTATGAAAATTTAGGTAAATATACTCACGTAACAATGGGAGTTAGATTTGGTAGTTGGAATAAAGCTAAAGAAAAGGCTAATCTTGAAGTTATCTATAAAACAAATAATTCCAACGAAGATTTATTTAAAAACATTCTTGAGTTATGGACGCATTTTGGTCGTCAGCCAAAATATGGAGAAGTGATAAGTCCATTGTCAAAATTTAATGGTTCAACATATGCTAGACGATTTGGTTCTTGGCAAAACTCATTGGAAGCGTTTGTAGATTATATCAATAATATAGACGACGATTCTGAAGAAATCGAAACACAAGAATCACAATTAATCCCAATCAATCCAACTCAAAAAGAAAATGATTCTATCAAAGAGATTAAAATAAAAAAAACATCAAGAAATATTAATTTGAGGTTGCGGTTTATGATTCTACAAAGAGACAATTTTACTTGCAAAAAATGTGGACAATCACCAGCAAAAAATCAAAATATTATTTTACATGTTGACCATATTCTTGCTTGGAGTAAAGGCGGAGAAACAGTTATTGAAAACCTTGAAACTCTTTGTAAAGAATGTAATCTAGGAAAGAGCAACGTGCTATAATTACTGGCTATAACACACGCTACAACGGATTTGGGCAATTGGCTTAATGGAAAGTTGGTTTTGTATTTAAAATGATTTGGCAAATCCGAATAATGGGCTTAATTTAGTCCCAAACCCGCTGTAGCGCGAGAACGTTACTGGAGACTTGCCGAAATTACGCAGGTAAAACCAATTAAATATAAACATTTGTTTCCGCAGAAACTATAAAAACAGAAGCGTGAAAGTTGGAATTTATCCGCAGAAACTTGAAAAATGAAAACTGAAAAGCAGAAGCGTGAAAGTTGAAACTTATCAGCAGAAACTTGAAAAGTTGGATTTTGAAAAGCGGAAACTTGAAAGTTGAAACCTGAAAAGTAGAAGCGTGAAAATTGGAACTTGCCAAACAGAAACGTGAAAAGTTGGAACTTGATTTTTTGCGCAGAATTTAAAAATAGAAAAGAAAATAATTGAAAATAAAACGCCGAAAATTACGAACCGAAAAGTAGAAACGTGAAAGTTGGAGTTTGTCAATTGAAATGTGAAGAGTTTGCGGTTTAATCGTAATTTCGTAAAACAAGCCTCCAGTAACACACGCTACAAGCGATTTGGGCAATTGGCTTAATTTAAAAATGGTCTTGTATTTGGAAGATTTGGCAAATCCGAAAATAGGGCTTAATTTAGTCCCAAACCGCTTGTAGCGCGAGAACGTTAGCAGATAGTATCAGACGAGTAGGTTTTAATAACAAGTTCTGCGCATTTAAGCAATATTTGTTGAACATCTGATTCTACATAATTGTAATTACTAAATGCAATTTCTAATTTCCACTTTAAAGATTCGCTATAATCTTTTTTCGTTAAATCCCCATCGTTTAAATCTTCGAGTAACCTATTTGCACAATCTTCATTAGGTTCAAAATTTGTATAAAAATAATGCCCGCAACCTTCACAATTTTTTGGTTCTTTTTCCCCGCCGCCAAAATCAGGGTCGTGTCCTTCAGATGAAAATTTTGATTTTTTAGGATGTTCTTTTAATTCTGTTTTTTTAGAAGATGCAATTAAATCTTTTGGATAATGACTACAATCTTTACCGTTATAAAGTCCTGTTTCTTCAATTTGTTTGTATTTATCTAAAATTTCAAGCCTTCTTTCTTTGTTATGTTTTTTTGCTGATTTAACAGCATCATCAATGCAATTTTCGCAAAAATCTTCATCTCCCATATCTTCATCATCTTGTTTTACAAAATAACCAATATGATGTGGCTCATAAGTAGATGCGGGCAATAGCTCAATAGCTTTTTCCAAAACACCATCTGCTAACATCGGTTTGCACGCATTATGGCACTCTTTTGTGTTTGAATTTTCAGGCATAATTTAAAGTTTGGTTTATTTTTGTTAATATTGTTTCTCACTCGCCACAACGACGAGCAAGCCGAGAACCGTTATGCGTGAGTTGCCGAAATTACGCAGATGAAAACAATCAGAAAATAAACTTTTGTTTCCGCAAGAAGTTTACAATGCGGAAGCATGAGAGTTGGAACTTGCCAGCGAAAAGTTGAAAAGTTTAAACGTGAAAAGCAGAAGCGTGAAAGTTAGAATTTATCAGCAGAAACTTGAAAAGTTTAGACCTGAAAAATAGAAACCTGAAAAGCAGAAACTTTATTTTTTTGCACAGAGTTTTAAAAAGAAAAGAACGTTTTCAAAATAATGAACCGAAAATCAGAAACTTGAAAATTGGAATTTGCCAACAGAAGCGTGAAAAGTTTACGGTTCAATTGTAATTTCGACAAAACAATCCCCGCATAACACACGCTACAAGCGATTTGGGCATTTGGCTTAATGGGAAAATTGGTTTTGTATTTGGAAGTTTTGGCTAATCCGAAAAATAACGCTAATTTAGTCCCAAACCGCGTGTAGCGCGGGAACGTTATGTATAACCTTATGACAGAAATTATCCAAGACATAAAAGACGGACTTAACCTTGCTTTAAACGAAGCAATTATTGTCGGACTTGATTATGACAAGGAACGCAAAACTGTTTACCTTACTTTTTATCCTATTGCTATTCAACAAGACGGGACAATACCCAATGACAATAGATTTCTTTTTGCTTTTAGAAACGTTGGACGACTTGCTTCTTCATTAACTCTTGACATTGAAAATGAAGCTACTAAATTCGACCCAAACGAACTTTCTGACCAAATGAGTGAATTTAAAAACGAATCACTTTATGGTTGGGAATTTATAGACAACTCTGAAGAGTTAGTTTTCAAGCAATGGAAAGACAATGTAAGTTTTGATACAATTATTACTTCCGGCTTTGAAAAACAACATACAATTGACCTTTTTCAAGAAGATAAATACAGCAAAAAGACAATTGACATTAGAATATGGTTTGACAAAATAGAAATATTTGACAGCAACTTAAAGCCGTTTGACACACAAACTTTCATTGACAACGGCAAAAGGGGTTGGGACAAATTGTACAAAGATGGTTGGACAACCACAGAAGCAGAATTAAAAGGAAAACTAATAATAAACGAATGAAAAGAAAGGCTATACATAACACACGCTACAAGCAAGCTGGGCAATTGGTTTAATTTGAAGATAGTTTGTATTTGATACATTTGTTTTTAACAGAAAGAATACGCATCTTTAATCCCAGCCTGCGTGTAGCGCGGGAACGTTGGCGGTAAGTTTAACACGAAATCGTAAATTCAATAACCCATGATAAAAAAATGAAAAAACTTCTTTACATACTTTCCCTATTTTGTTTTTTGAATTCGTTTGCTCAAACTATGATTAAAGTTGAAACCTATGATGATGATGAAAAACACAAATATTTTTTACCCCATTTAATAGATGAAAACGATATGGGAAGCAGTCTAGGAACTGAAGATGACAATGGTTTTTACAGTCTAAAATATTTGAAACTAGACAGCCTAAAAACTTATCGATTATATCTTGATGATTCTCGATTTATAAAGGTCGATAAAAAATTAAATTTAAAAAACAATGATACTTTAATTGTAAAATTACAACCTAATCCAAACTACAAACCCAAAACCTTCTCCAAAGATGTAATATTAATCAATTGCCCGTTTTATGATGTTTATCCGTATATGCCAAAAATAGCTACAAGACTTGATGATTTACCTTTAAAGGTATCTCAAAAAGTTAAAGATTATCTTTTATCTAGAGTTGGAGAAAAGTTTTATAAACAGATTTATTTCAAAGAAGGAAAAATAATTGATAGCATTTTTTATAAAAGACATAACATGGAAACACGATACCTTTATATTTTATGTTTTTCATTTTCAAATATTGAAAAAGGAATTGGCGAATATACTTCTAACATTGAAGTAGATGAATTTGGTAAAATTATTAAAGACATTGATTTACCGATAAAAAATCCTTTAATAAATAATATAATTTCTTTACAAGAAACAAAAAACAAAGCCGTTAACCGTAAATTCAATGTTAAAGAAAAAACAAAAATAGAATTGAATTACGATGTAAGTAAAAATATATTGGTTTGGAAATTCACAAATGAAGATTATAAATCAAATAATACTTTTCTTCAAAAAATATTAAGATATAATGCTCATAATGGAAAGTATTTAGATTCAAATATTGCTGAAGGACAATGGATTGAATAAAACCTACCGCCAACACACGCTACAAGCAATTTGGGTATTAGGCTTAATTTGAAGTTGGTTTTGTGTCAGGAAGATTTGGCAAATCCGAAAAATGGACTGAATTTAGTCCCAAACTGCTTGTAGCGCGAGAACGTTATGGTGTATAGCTCGGTTGAAAAGACGCAGACGACATCAATCAGACGTTTTGCAACTAAAAAAATAATCATGAATTAGCTAGCGAGCCGGCAGAAATTAAGCTTAACATCTGACATCGAAATGCCGACGGCAAGCAAATTTGACTCACTTTACAGAAAAACAGAAAACCGAAAATATTTTCTATTTTATGTGAATCTTAATTGAAAAATAGCATTCGTCCGACAAACAGAATACAGAAAAGCTACCGAAATTGAAACGTGGAAAAGTTTCCGACAATGGAATGGAAAATTGGAACGGATCAACTTTCGTGCTTTTCAAACGTGTCGCTACACACCATAACACACGCTACGAGCGATTTGGGTATTAGGCTTAATTTGAAAATGGTTTTGTATTTGGGAATTTTGGCTAATCCGAAAAATAACGCTAATTTAGTCCCAAACCGCGTGTAGCGCGGGAACGTTAGCGGATATAATCGCGACCAAAATTATGGAAAAAGAGAATTGTTATTTAGAGTTTGATTATTTTGAAGATTTGAATTTTGAAGATTTGAAATTCACTTTTGAAAAAATAAAATATTCGAAAAATAACTCAATTGAAACTAACGATAATTATTGGTTAGAAAATTTTCCTAAATATTCCATTGAGAAATTTTGGTTTTTAGATTCGGACTTGAAACCGAATTTTAAAACTGCCGACAAAACAGAATTTAATTGGCACTTTTATTCTTTGATAGAATTATTGAGCATAAATTACGGAATAGAATATATTGACTTAAAGAAAGTAGACAAAAACAAAGGTTTACTTGAATATAATCCTTACGAATATCCGTATGGCGGAATTGACGGAATCGTAATGTTTGTAAAATCTTTTAATTGTATTCCGAAAATAATTCATGATGGTACAAGTGTTTATGAAATAAACTTTGAAACTTCTGAAGTATTTAATATTACAGATTTAGAAGATGAAAACAAACAAAATAGTTCTCTGGAAAAATTTAATGCGGTTAAATTATTATATAAATTCGCAAACAGATTTAAACAATAAAAAATTACATCCGCTAACACACGCTACAACGGATTTGGGCAATTGGCTTAATGGAAAGTTGGTTTTGTATTTGGGATGATTTGGCAAATCCGAAGAATAGGCTTAATTTAGTCCCAAACCCGCTGTAGCGCGAGAACGTTAGCAAACAGCTTAAGAAAACCGTACAGAAAAGACTAAAACGGAAAAAATTAGCAGTTTGTAAAGCGTTACTAAATAAAAAAAAGTAACAGAATGGAATACAAACCAACAGAAGAGCAACTCCAAAAATGGGGCGAAAAAATTGCAAAGTCCTTGTATGGGTTTACTAAAGATGATTTAGAACCATTATTTGAAAAGTACGTTTTACCAATTTACATAATGTGCGCAAGAAAACCTAATCAGGAAAGTAAGTGGAAAATTGTAAACCGTGAAACAGGAGAAGAATACCCTTTAGAAACAGCTAGAAAAGAGTTAATAGAACAGAAATTAGTTAATTGGAAATAGTTCACTTTCAGGAATAGCAAATTCATCTTCTCCATCAGGGTATTCTTTATATAGCCAAGCGATTCTTTGAGCAGGTGTTCTATCCCAACGAGATATTAAAATAACTGTTGTTTCTAACTTTGAGTTAGGGTTTATAATTTTTAAAATATCTCCTTCTTGATATTTCGGTACTTTTGGTTCAGACTTTTTAGCCATAATTATTTTTTTAATTTTAATTCAGAGTGGTAGACTAAATATTCTTTTTTTGTTTCAACATCTCTAATCCAATAGTTTTCTATAAAAGGTCTATCTTCAAAACTTCCGTCCTTATTTGGTAGAACATCTATAACTTGATACGAAGCGTCAGAAAGGATACCATTACGGGAAGTGTAAGATACTAAATCATTAACAGTAAATTCACAAGAACCAAATTTATGCATAGTAAAAAAGTTTTGCCGAAAGTACAAAAATAAACTATATTTGGAAAGGAAAATAGTAATAAAAAAATAAAGCCGATTTGCTAACAGCGGTTTTGCAAGATGCGGACAACGGTCTTAAAACAAACATAATTTTGTACTTGCGAAGTACAGTGAAAAATATAAATAATAGGTAATGCGAGTTCCGCACCTCGCAAAGCCGCAAAACGTTGGCAGTAAGTTTACCGCAGAAGAAGAAAAAAAATGGAAATGGAAAATAAGAATTTTAAAAGAATATTTTTTTAAGTTTATTATTATGTTCAATAGCAGTAACTTATTTTTACTTTTTTTCTGCAAGAATTCAAGTGGAAGTTTATAATAAAACTGATTTTGATATTGACTCTTTGAAAATTGAAGACAAATATTACGAAATAACAAAGCGAAAATCGATAGTTATTAATTGTAGAAAATTAACAATACAAGACAATTTGCCTTTTGGAACTCCAGAAGGAATAATTAAAAATATGCAACGTGATACAATAACTTATCCTCTTTGTGGAACAGGAATTGAAAAAATAAGAAGTGGAAAATATAAATTTGACATTGAAGCTGAAATTGGAAAAGATTATTACAAACTTAATTGGAAAGAACATAAACAGCATTGAAAAAACCTACTGCCAACACACGCTACAAGCAATTTGGGGATTTGGCTTAATTTGAAATTGGTTTTGTATTTGGAAGATTTGGCAAATCCGAAAATAGAGCTTAATTTAGTCCCAAACTGCTTGTAGCGCGAGAACGTTGTGCGTCAGTTTACCCGAACAGAAACGAAAAACAAAAAATCTGAAAATGAAAAGTAAAATATTTCTTGTTTTAATTCTTGCCTTATCAAGTTTAAATACATTCAGCCAAGCTTGCGGAATGTATAAAGTCAAAATAATTGGAAAGATAGTTAAATCTGAAAAAGTATTTGATAGTATAAATGTACCAAGAATTCGATTTTTTGATATACAAAACATAGAGGAAAAAGATAACTTTATCAATATTAAAATTGAAAATGATGAATTCAATATTGAGACAACTTCAAATTTGACTTCTCATTTATATGATAATGCCGACGATTTAAAAAAGCATTTTATTGAAAACAGAAAAGTATTTCCTATTATTTTATACGAAAATATAGATGGCAAAATAAAACAAACAAAAATCGATATTGATTGGGAGAAAATTGAAATTAAAAAAATTGAGAATACCAAATTTGGAAGTTTTTTTGAAATAAACTTAAAAGAAATAAATACATTTGAAAACTAAATAGCTAAGAAGAAACAGAAGTATAAAAATATATATTAAATAATAAAACCGAACGCACAACAGCAGTTACACAAGATGCAAGGATTTAGTGGAATTGCCGTTTCGCATTGAACTTTTTACTTAAATAGAAAATAAGCAGTCACGAAGCCTTGCACCTCGTGTAGCTGCAAAACGTTGGCAGTAAGTTTACCGCAGAAGAAGAAAAAAAATGGAAATGGAAAATAAGAATTTTAAAAGAATATTTTTTTAAGTTTATTATTATGTTCAATAGCAGTAACTTATTTTTACTTTTTTTCTGCAAGAATTCAAGTGGAAGTTTATAATAAAACTGATTTTGATATTGACTCTTTGAAAATTGAAGACAAATATTACGAAATAACAAAGCGAAAATCGATAGTTATTAATTGTAGAAAATTAACAATACAAGACAATTTGCCTTTTGGAACTCCAGAAGGAATAATTAAAAATATGCAACGTGATACAATAACTTATCCTCTTTGTGGAACAGGAATTGAAAAAATAAGAAGTGGAAAATATAAATTTGACATTGAAGCTGAAATTGGAAAAGATTATTACAAACTTAATTGGAAAGAACATAAACAGCATTGAAAAAACCTACTGCCAACACACGCTACAAGCAATTTGGGGATTTGGCTTAATTTGAAATTGGTTTTGTATTTGGAAGATTTGGCAAATCCGAAAATAGAGCTTAATTTAGTCCCAAACTGCTTGTAGCGCGGGGACGTTATGCGTCAGTTTAGAAAACCTAAATGCCGAAAATATGACAGAATTAAAAAAAGAAGATGTTGAAATTTTAGATTTCATATTAGAAATAATATCACACGAAAATAGATTTGTGAGTACTACTGATTTGTCTAAATTTGGAACTGGGAATCCGCCTGAATTTTCAGAATCAGAATTTGAAAAGATGATGTTCATACTGAATGAATTTAAAGTTTGTAAATGTGTTTTTAGTGCTGATGCTAATGTCGTTTATGCTAATACAAAAACATCTTATTTCGTAAAAGAAGGTGGATTTAAAAAAGTTTATGATGAATCTATCATAGAAAAAAGACATTCACAAATCATAAGAGAAAAAGAACTTGACGATGCTAAATTATCTAAATGGCAAGTAAAATATTTTTGGTACATATTTGCGTTTGGTTTAATAGGGGGAATTTATAGTACTGTTGAAATTATAAAAAGCCTAACAACATCAGAAAACGTAAAAGAAAAACAAGTAACCAAAGAAGAAATGGAATTGGAACTATCCAAACTGCGTACTTTAATTTTAACCCAAAAAAAGGATACTCTTTTAACTCCTGCCAATTCTGAAAAAGGTAAATAATATCTTTAAACATAACATAATAATTAAAACTGAATCCGACTTAAAAACGGTGCGGAAGCGAAACCGAAGTATTGAACATAAAAAACCGAACGCATAACAGCCACTACAACGGATTTGGGCATTTGGCTTAATGGAAAAATGGTCTTGTATTTGGAATATTTGGCAAATCCGAAGAATAGGCTTAATTTAATCCCAAACCCGCTGTAGTGCCAAGACGTTATGTGGCATTAACAGACACGAAACAGCTTGTATTTGAGTGTCATAAATGAAAATATTTTGGAAAACCTAAGAAGTTTATTATATCCAGCTTTGCATAAATTCTACAATGCTTTGAATAGTTTGGAAAAGTTTGAAAAGGGTTCAAACTTTTTTGATAATATTGGCTATTTAGATAACTTTTTTTCGGAATATAGAAATATCACTTTTGTTTTGCAGAAATCTCTGGCTAAAACAGAATATATGCCGATGTACGAAAGGTTAAGAAATAAATATCTTGTTAATGATGTCGGAAAATGGTTTGTTGATAAACGAAATAGCGTACTTAAGGAGAAACCGTTTGATCTTGAAAAACGAATAATTATTAAGATTTATACAGGTAAAGATATTTTTTCTTTGCCTGAATTAGTTTATACAATTGAAAATGATGAAGAGTATTCTTCAATTATTGAATCACTGAAATCTTCTTTTTTGAAGATTGGTGAAATTGAAATCTTCTTTTCTGTAGAATTTACTTTCTATGAAAAAGGTTCTAAGGAAGATTTATATGACAACTTTATTTTTGGCATAACACAAATGAAACTTCTTTTGGCAGAAATGCGAAGGGAACTGAATGAAGATTGCATTCTATCTGAGAAACTTGAAAAGAAGATAAAGGATTTAAACTTTTATCGAGTTCCTAAGGATTTTCTTCTAATAGATGATTATAGTTTCAATTGTAAATATAAAACCTTTGAAAGAGCTTCAAGAAGCGTATTAAATTTTGGTAATAATAACCCTAGAGCTTCAATTAAGTTTTTAGAACAATTTAGCTCTGATGGCGATATTTTTCATAAGTTCGAATTAATGCATTTGTCCCTAATGCAACTTCAAGAAACTTTGATGCCTACTTGTATGGTGATTTTTAATGACGATACCTTTGAAATAAATAGTTTCCATTCTTCAATAAGAACCACAGTTTACAGAAAGTTCAATGAGATAGCTAACCGCATTGATAAAGAAAATATAAAAGGTGTATTCTTTGTTTCTGAAATGCAAGTGTACGATACTATTGATGTAAAACATCTTGATAGTCATGATAGAATTAAACATGTCCAGAAGGAAATGCTTGCATTTTTCATGATTGATAATGAGCTAAAAATTAATTGTCATAGCTACGATATGGAGAAAATTAAAGATTTAGTTTATATCGCTCAAATTATGAGTAGCAAATCAAATCAGGATGTGTTACCTGCATTTATGAATCCATTGAAACTAGAATTTAAAAGGCTATTAGAAGTTGCAGACACAGATAATAACGCCACATAACAGGCGTTTGGCAAGATTGCGAATTTTGTAGTAAATTCACGTTTATTTCTCGCAAGAAATTTTATCTTTGATAGAAAATAATCGGTTCCGAACTTCGCAACCTCGCCAAGCGCCGGAACGTTGGCAGTAAGTTTACCGCAGAAGAAGAAAAAAAATGGAAATGGAAAATAAGAATTTTAAAAGAATATTTTTTTAAGTTTATTATTATGTTCAATAGCAGTAACTTATTTTTACTTTTTTTCTGCAAGAATTCAAGTGGAAGTTTATAATAAAACTGATTTTGATATTGACTCTTTGAAAATTGAAGACAAATATTACGAAATAACAAAGCGAAAATCGATAGTTATTAATTGTAGAAAATTAACAATACAAGACAATTTGCCTTTTGGAACTCCAGAAGGAATAATTAAAAATATGCAACGTGATACAATAACTTATCCTCTTTGTGGAACAGGAATTGAAAAAATAAGAAGTGGAAAATATAAATTTGACATTGAAGCTGAAATTGGAAAAGATTATTACAAACTTAATTGGAAAGAACATAAACAGCATTGAAAAAACCTACTGCCAACACACGCTACAAGCAATTTGGGGATTTGGCTTAATTTGAAATTGGTTTTGTATTTGGAAGATTTGGCAAATCCGAAAATAGAGCTTAATTTAGTCCCAAACTGCTTGTAGCGCGGGGACGTTACCAGCTATATTACCGCAGAGTCAAGAATCTAACGCAATTTTATAACCAAAAAATGTATAAAATTGTAGTATGAAAACAGCTTACAAAAGACTCAATCGTGATCATAGAATTGAGATTGAAAAACTAATCGCTTTGGGCAAAAATAACAAACAAATTGCCACTACTCTATCGGTTCATCCAAGCACCATTTCCAGAGAACTAAAAAGAGTCAAAAATGAACCTTATGACAACCTAAAAGCAGAAGCAAATTATGTCTATAATCTAATGGATAAACGCTTAGGAACATCCAAAATTAACAGCAATCCAAAACTCAAAAATTTTGTATATTCACAGTTGGAATTACATTGGTCTCCAAAGCAAATTTCAGATGCTTTAAAACAATTTTATCCCTTTGATCCAACTATGCAAATCTCGCACGAAAATATCTATTATCACATCTATATTCAACCTAAAAAAGAGGTCGAAAAACTACTAATTTCTCAACTTAGACAAAAAAGAAAATACAGAGGAAATACCCGAAGAGGTGCTGATAAAAGAACCACAATTAAAGACCCCATTCGCATTGATGAACGACCTGCCGAAGTGCTCACTCGCGAGATACCTGGTCACTGGGAAGGCGACCTAATACTGGGAAAAAACAGAGAAAGTGCTATTGGGACTCTGGTAGAAAGAACCACTCGATTTTTAATAATTGTACCCTTGAAAAAGAAAGACTCAACAACCGTGAGAAAAGCTTTTGAAAAGGAGTTTAGAAAGCTCCCAGACAACCTAAAACTATCTTTGACTTATGATAACGGAACCGAGATGGCGCAACACAAAACCTTTACTAAAAATTCCAAAGTAAAAGTCTATTTTGCCCATCCCTATAGTCCCTGGGAAAGACCCACAAATGAAAATACGAATGGGTTAATTAGAGACTATTTTCCCAAAGGAACTGACTTTAATTTAATATCAAAAAAGCAACTCAAAGAAGTACAAAATCAGCTCAATGAAAGACCTCGAAAAACACTCGAATACGAATCGCCACTAAATACAATTAGTCGATTATATATGAACCAAAATTTCATCTAATAATTAGGTATAGTCAAAATAAATCGTAGCTTTATTTTTTGAATTTAGAAAGCCTAAAGACAATCAAAATTTGGCTTTCTGAATTTGAAAAATAAGGCAAAACTCTAAAGCAAAAAATTGCGATAGAAACTTGAATCCGCCAAGTTGCAAACTTTGTGAAAAATGAAGAGAAAATCTCAGTAGATGAAGCTTACAAAAGACTTGAAATAAAATTTTTAGCAAAACCAATCATAAAATTAAATTCAGGCTGTTTAAAAAAACTAAATGTCAATAAACCGAAAGTTAATATCACATATTATTATTATCCAGAATACGGGTTACTCACTGCCGAAATTTCGAAAATAAAATACATGCCTGAATATGGAAAAGGTTTTATAATCTTAGCAAAAATTGACTTAAATGGAGAATTGAAAATAATAAAGACAAGTTTTTGGGAAGAATAAATACAGCCCATAACAGGCGTTTGGCAAGATTGCGAATTTTGTAGTAAATTCACGTTTATTTCTCGCAAGAAATTTTATCTTTGATAGAAAATAATCGATTCCGAAATTCGCAACCTCGCCAAGCGCCGGAACGTTGGCAGTAAGTTAACCATGAACAAACAACTAAATAGGAAACAACAACCAAATGAAAAAGATAATATTCAGTTCTTTAATAATTAATTTATTTGCTTGTAATTCGCAGACCAAAAAGGTTGAATCTAAAAATGAAAGTTTAATTCAAAAATCAAATGAAAAAAGCTCAAATAATGAGAAAGAATCAATTGTTGACTATAATTTGATTTTAGAAAATAAAAAAATTGATGGTATTGAAATTTCGCTACTGAATATTGGAAATTTAAATTTACCAACTGGAAAAATAATTGTTTGTGACCCATTAGTCTATACAGAACTGATTCCCTTATCTACAACTGTAAACCCTGGGAATTATCCAATGAAAATCTATATAGCTAGAACAAAAAAATCGGGCGATAGATTTGCGTTGGCAAAATTGGAAATCACTGACAAAAAAGCCGTTAAATGGATTCTTGCGTTAAGAGAAAACGAAAACAGCAATGAACTAAAAGAAGACGATTCCTTTTTTGGTTTTGCTGTTGATGCAGGTTTAGCAAGTTTTTTTGATTATAAAACAGGTTTAGAATTTGATAAATTCCAAAAGGAATTTTATGAAAAAGATTCAACCAAAAATATTTATGATGATTTTTTTGAAACTGAATTTAAAAAAAATGCAGTTAATAAAAATGACCCAAAAGATGTTGGGAATTGGATTAATTACAAGTTTCCTAAAACAGAATTAAATATTCCAATGTTTCAATCAGGTTACGGCGATGGTTTATATCCAGCATATTGGGGAATTGATGCAAATGGAAAAATCACATCATTAATAATCGATTTCTTCGTTGTGGAATTACCCGAACTGAAGAAATAACCTACCGCCAACACACGCTACAAGCAATTTGGGTATTAGGCTTAATTTGAAAAAAGTGGTTTTGTATTTGGAAGATTTGGCAAATCCGAAGAATGGGCTTAATTTAGTCCCAAACTGCTTGTAGCGTGGGAACGTTGGCGGTAAGTTTAACACGAAATCGTAAATTCAATAACCCATGATAAAAAAATGAAAAAACTTCTTTACATACTTTCCCTATTTTGTTTTTTGAATTCGTTTGCTCAAACTATGATTAAAGTTGAAACCTATGATGATGATGAAAAACACAAATATTTTTTACCCCATTTAATAGATGAAAACGATATGGGAAGCAGTCTAGGAACTGAAGATGACAATGGTTTTTACAGTCTAAAATATTTGAAACTAGACAGCCTAAAAACTTATCGATTATATCTTGATGATTCTCGATTTATAAAGGTCGATAAAAAATTAAATTTAAAAAACAATGATACTTTAATTGTAAAATTACAACCTAATCCAAACTACAAACCCAAAACCTTCTCCAAAGATGTAATATTAATCAATTGCCCGTTTTATGATGTTTATCCGTATATGCCAAAAATAGCTACAAGACTTGATGATTTACCTTTAAAGGTATCTCAAAAAGTTAAAGATTATCTTTTATCTAGAGTTGGAGAAAAGTTTTATAAACAGATTTATTTCAAAGAAGGAAAAATAATTGATAGCATTTTTTATAAAAGACATAACATGGAAACACGATACCTTTATATTTTATGTTTTTCATTTTCAAATATTGAAAAAGGAATTGGCGAATATACTTCTAACATTGAAGTAGATGAATTTGGTAAAATTATTAAAGACATTGATTTACCGATAAAAAATCCTTTAATAAATAATATAATTTCTTTACAAGAAACAAAAAACAAAGCCGTTAACCGTAAATTCAATGTTAAAGAAAAAACAAAAATAGAATTGAATTACGATGTAAGTAAAAATATATTGGTTTGGAAATTCACAAATGAAGATTATAAATCAAATAATACTTTTCTTCAAAAAATATTAAGATATAATGCTCATAATGGAAAGTATTTAGATTCAAATATTGCTGAAGGACAATGGATTGAATAAAACCTACCGCCAACACACGCTACAAGCAATTTGGGTATTAGGCTTAATTTGAAGTTGGTTTTGTGTCAGGAAGATTTGGCAAATCCGAAAAATGGACTGAATTTAGTCCCAAACTGCTTGTAGCGCGAGAACGTTACCAGCTATATTACACTAAATGAACACAGAAGAAAGAAATTTAAAGATAAAAACATTGCGAAAACTGGAAGAAAGAAAATTAAAATTACCTGAATTAATCTCTTTTATTTCCTCAATTTCAGAAAAAATAATTTCAGAAAATGAAATTTTAACAATCGAAGAAATTGAACAGAAAGCAATCGAACTTAACGGAACTGATTTCAAATTTAACTACTTAAATTTAAGTTTTACAGAAGATGAAATTAGAAATCTTACAAAAACGCTTCTAACTCTTAAAGAGGAATTATCTAAAGAAAACTTTCTTAAACTTTACCGTTTTACAGAAATAGCAATTTTGAAAATAGAAACTAAATTTATAATTGAAAATATTGTCGAAATTGTAAAATTTGACGGAGATTCATTTTCTATTTATGACAAAGATTTTAAAAATGGTTTTTGGATTGACTATTCAAAAGATTATTGGTTCAAAAATAACAAAACAGAAAATTTATGGATTTATGAGTTGAGAATATTTGGAAAAGACTGGATAAAATTAATAAGTGCGGAAATATAAATACAGCTGGTAACACACGCTACAAGCAATTTGGGTATTAGGCTTAATTTGAAGTTGGTTTTGTATTTGGAAGATTTGGCAAATCCGAAAAATGGGCTTAATCTAGTCCCAAACTGCTTGTAGCGCGGGAACGTTAGTGGCAAGCTCGAAGAGAAACAGACGTAACTAATTTAATTACAAAAAGTTAAATATATTCAAAACTTTCAAAATGTAAGTTTGAATAGCTAAGCTTTGAAATTAAATAGAAATATAAAAATTGATGTTTAGCTAAAAAAATGCAAAAAGTGGAATCTGAAAAGCAGATACTTGAAAGTTGGAACGTGCCAACAGAAACGTGAAAATTGGAATCTGAAAAGCAGAAACTTGAAAGTTGGAATGTGCCAACAGAAACGTGAAAATTGGACTCTGAAAAGCAGAAACTTGAAAGCTGGAATGTGCCAATAGAAACGTGAAAATTAGAATCATAAAAGCGGAACTTGAAAATTGGAATGAACCAACTGAAACGTGAAAGTTGAAACCTAAAAAGTAGCAACGTGAAAGGCAGATTTTGAAAAATAGATGTTTAATAGTTGGAATCTGAAAGTAGAAACTTGAAAATTGGAACGCTGAAAGAGCCAGCCACTAACACACGCTACAAGCAATTTGGGTATTAGGCTTAATTTAAAATTGGTTTTGTATTTGGGATGATTTGGCAAATCCGAAAATAGAGCTTAATTTAGTCCCAAACTGCTTGTAGCCCGAGAACGTTGGCAGACAGTTTGCCCGAACGAAACGAAAACAGAAAAAAATGAAAAATTTTCTAAATATTTTAATATTGATTTCAATATTTTCATGCAAAGAAAATGTTATTACTTCTCAAGAAAAAAAATCAGAAGTGAAAATAATAAAAGCAACAACGGATAATGAGATTCAGCAAATTGGTAACATTTATCAACCTGAAAAAATGGTAATTAAACAAAACAAAATCAGAACAGACAATAAAAAAGAAAATTATCAAATTACTTTAATTAATAGTAACTTATTGGATAATGAAAAAGAAAACTTGGAAAGTCACGCTGAAAAAATAGTAAAAATGTACCATGAAAATTTACTACGAAATATTGTTGGATTAAATTCTGACAAAATTATTGTGGAAATACAACATAGAAATGAAAAAAAAGAAAGTTTTGAATATACTGAAATAGAGATACAGAAATTAGAAAAATAAAACCGATCTGCCAACACACGCTACAAGCAATTTGGGCATTTGTCTTGTCGGAAAAATAGTTTTGTATCTGGAAGTTTTTGGCAAATCCGAAAATTGGGCTTAATTTAGTCCCAAACTGCTTGTAGCCCGCAAACGTTGGCAGTAATTTTGCCGCACCAAAATGCGACATGATAAAACTAATATATTTAGCGTTAATCTTACCCTTTTTTACTAATTGTACTCGAGAAGAAAACTATCTCCTAGCTCAAAATATATCTCAGGATAAGTTCTTTGGAGGAAAGGAAACTTTATTATTAAAAAAAGATTCGTCTTTTAATTATTCCAGTGTTCTAAACAATAAAGAAATTGGAACTAATAGATCAATTACTGGAAAGTACAAAATACAAAATGACACTATAAATCTTATTAGTAAAAAGATATCAATAAAACTAATTTTTATTGGAAATCAAATTCAATTATTATCATTAAATGCTAAAATGAAAGTATTGACTAATAACACTTCTATAAAAAACAATTATCAATTTGATATTCCAGAAGATTTTACGGTCTTTAGTTATAATGATTCCTTTAAAAACTATTTCAATCATCCTGTTAAAGCCACAAAAATATCAGCTAAGGACTTTTTTAAACTCCAGTTAATAATTCAGAATCAAATAGATTTAAACAAATCTAAATTCAGAAAACATAAATTGGAATCTGATTATTTTAAGCAATGTGTTTTTGTAACTAATGCTAAAAATGAAAAAGAAGTTTGGATAAATGGAATATCTAAAAAAAGTAGTCATCAAGATACATGGGAAAGCTCTATTTTGGAAGTAAACGATGGTGGTGAATATTATTTCACACTTGAAATGAATTTGGAAACTGGAGAAATATATTATTTTTCACCTCATGGCTTAGCATAAACCGCCTATAACAGCTACTACAACGGATTTGGGCAATTGGCTTAATGGAAAGTTGGTTTTGTATTTGGGATGATTTGGCAAATCCGAAAATAGGGCTTAATTTAGTCCCAAACCCGCTGTAGCGCGAGAACGTTAGCAGTAATTTTATAGAACCAACCGAATCCAAAGGAAAATATTAAAAAGCATAAACGAATATGAATACGGAAAAAAATTATATTGAAATTAACAAACACTCTTGGAATAACAGAACTGATACTCATTTGAATTCGGAATTCTATAATCTTGAAGGTTTTTTAAAAGGAGAAACTTCACTAAACCCAATCGAATTAAAAATACTTGGAGATATAGAGGGAAAAAGCATTCTACATTTGCAATGTCATTTCGGACAAGATACCATTTCTTTAAGCCGACTTGGAGCAGAACTTACGGGAGTTGATTTGTCGGACAAAGCAATTGAAAGTGCAATAAAAATTGCAAAAGATACAAACTCAAACACCAAGTTTATATGTTGTGATTTATATGACTTGGAAAATCATCTTGAGAAACAATTCGACATTGTATTCACAAGTTATGGAACTATAACTTGGTTGCCCGATTTAGAAAAATGGGGAAAATTAATTTCGAAATTCTTAAAACCAAATGGAAAATTCATTTTTGTGGAGTTTCATCCTGTAGTTTGGATGTTCGATGATAATTTCGAGAAAATCGGTTACAACTATTTCAATATAGCACCAATAGTTGAGACAGAAAACGGAACTTATGCAGACAAAGATGCTGAAATTTCACAGTCTTATGTAACCTGGAATCATAGTATGAGTGAGGTTGTTGGGAGTTTGCTCAACAATTCAATGGAAATTATTGATTTTCAAGAATACGATTATTCGCCTTATAATGTTTTCAGTAATATGATTGAATTTGAGACGAAAAAATTTCGAATAAAACATTTGGACAACAAAATTCCAATGGTCTATTCAATTGTTGCGGAAAAGAAAAACTACAGCTAACACACGCTAAATGCAATTACCAAATTTATTCTTGCCGGAACGTTCATCTTCACGAATTATATTTATCTTGGCAGAAAGAACTCAGTTCGCTTTGATTGGCAACTGACATTTAACGCGGGAACGTTAGCGGTGATTTATAACTGAACTCATGAAAATACAACTTTTTATCATTCTCGTTGCTTTTATTGTTTCGTGCAATAAAAAAGATGATGCCTTTCCAAAAGACAAAATTATAGAAGAAAAGCAAAAGAAAATAAAATTTACAGATACTATATCTGGAATATATAAAACCGAATTTGACTCTATATCGGATTGTCCAATTACTTTAAAAATATCACGCCACGATGGAAAATACTATTATAACTTAGAAACTTCCAAAAGAAATCTGAAAGGCAAAATTTATTTTATTAATGATCGTAGTTATCTGGTGCTTGAAGGAATCCCATGGGATGAATACAGAGATGAAAATGAAAAAGTAAAGCCAAAAGGTATTCCTTTTCTAATTTTTAAAGATAGACTGAAATTACAAAATACTGGAAATTCAACGAACCATTATAAAATATTTGGTGAATGTGGAACGGAATATATTCAATTAATGAAAAAGTAAACCACCGCTAACAGCCGTTTGGCGTGATTGGGGTTTTAGGCTGAATTTAAAGATGGTTTTGTATTTGGAAAATTTGTGTTTAACCGAAAAATCTCGCGTCTTTATTCCCCAACCACGCCAAGCGCCAGAACGTTAGCGGTTACCAGTTCGAAAAACAGAAATATGTATGAAAGAAGAATTTATAACATTTGAAAAATTTAATGACCAAAATTCAGCAAAAGAATTAGGCGAATTAATAGCTGAACAAAACATTGAATTTTTGTTAGAAGACAATTCTTTGAGTTTCGACCCAACTTTTGCTAACAATGGTTTTGGGAAAGAATATTGCATAAAACTCAAGAAAAGTGATTTTGAAAAAGCCAATAAAATATTAGCTGATAAATCGGAAAACGAAATTCATCACATTGATAAAGATTATTATTTGTTTAGTTTTTCCGACCATGAATTAATTGACGTAGTTTCAAAAAGTGACGAATGGAATAAATTTGACGTTTCACTTGCTAAAAAACTACTTAAAAAAAAAGGCGAAGAAATTACACCCGAAGAAATAGAAAAAATTAAACAGCAAAGAATTTTAGAATTGTCAAAACCCGAGGAAGGTCAAAAAATCTATATAATTCTAGGATATTTAACAGCATTTTTGGGCGGATTATTGGGGATTTTTATTGGTTGGCATTTGTTAACTTATAAAAAAACACTGCCAAATGGAAGCCGAATTTATGCCTATTCAGAAAATGACAGAAAACAAGGAAATCGAATTTTAATAATCGGTGGAATATTTTTGGCGTTTTGGATTATAATTAGAATTCTGACTTAAACCGCATACTCTGGCAACCGCTAACACTTGCTACAAGTGATTTGGGTATTAGGCTTAATTTGAAATAGGTTTTGTACTTTCAAAGACAGTGTTAACCGAAAGTTTAGGCTTCCTTAATCCGCCACATCGCCAAGCAGTAAGACGTTATGCGGGAGTTGCCCAAATCTGTAAAAACCAAAAACACATAAGCTTTTGGTTAAACAAAAACCTCAGCTACTATTGTAAAGAAAATAGTTGTATGATTGTATTTCCAAAAAGGCCGATACGAAATCCGAACTCATAATAACTACCAACGGTAATCAGGAATACTTTAACAGGGTAATTGATTTAGTACTTAAGGCACCACAATTGATGAATTGAAAATTCACTGCGTTCATACATACAACCGAAAGAGTTTATGAAATTACCGATGGATTTACAAGCCATATATCTTCCATGAGCTAACATTAAAAGCCAGTGAACTCAAGTTTCTAACTTTAGTTTATCAAGAAGAAACTCAAAGATTAGTCACCATAGTTTTTCTTAAAATCTACAATTTGCATTGTGATACTAAGACTTTAGGACAAGAAATTTTCATCATAATTCAAGACATACTGGGAGAAAATTCACTTTTCCAAAATATCAAGTCTATACAGCTAACACAAATGCCAGATAACGAAGATGACTTAATATATTTATATGAATTACAAAACTATATCAACGTTTAACAACTAAAAAATCATCATCAAAACTGTCCAGTTTGATCCTGAATAACTCTCCAGTTTAAACCGGAAAAGGGTGTTCTCTTTACTCAAGAATATCCAATATTAAAAAAAGAAAGGCTATCAGCCTTTATCTAACAGCTTCTCTTTTTAATTCACATGTCTAAAATCAATGCTTTTTAAAACAAAAATCCCCAATATTGGAAATAAACACCGATAAGGAATAAAGAAAATAAAATTGTCGCAATAACGCTTGTATTCGAAATAGACTTAATTTTAAAAGCAAAATAAAGAATTGAAATCATTGTAAATGCTATAAAAACCCATTGAATTATAAATAAGTAATCAAATTGATTTGGCACCCCAAAAGCAAGTAAATAAAAATTGTCTTGAGCCGTACTATCAACAGCAAAAACAAACCCAATAATAGTATATAAACCTAATAAAGAAGTTATTATAATTAAACACTTCATCAATTTATTTTGAGTAACATCTTTCCTATTTCTAATTAGTACATAACAAAAATTGAAAATTGAAATTAATAGGATAATAACAGCGATAAAGAATGGAGCAAAAAATAATAAGTTAAATTCGTTTAGGCTATTAGCAAAATTCGAAACTCCTCCATTAATCTTTACATCAGTAACAAAATGAACTTTGTTATTCGATTGAAATCCATTCACATCAGGATTTTGACCTGGATTACTAATAAATTCATTTAAAATTTTAGATCCAATTTTCGAAAAACTAGGTGCATGACCAGAAACTGGAGCGTTTACTAAAAAACTATTTTTGAACTTCCCAACAATAGTTTTCCCGTTTGAAGCCGGAGTGATAGGATCAAATTCACCTGAAAACACTAACACTGGTGCTGTTAATATTGATAGATTCGAAAAATTATTTAATTCCTTAGATGACTTATCAATTCCTAAATTCCATTTATCACATACTAAAAAATCTGATTTATAAAAAGACAACCCTCCTTTTAATTTTTTATAATTAAGTGCCTCCTTGTCAAATTCAGAAATCGAATTATTAGGGATAGCCTCGTTACAGCTTACGCAATAATAAGCTCCATAATCTAAACTTAAAGCCCCTGAAAAAGCAGCTACAAGTGAACTCAAAGTACTTTTGTTTCCTTTATTAAATTCAGTGATTAATAAGGGTAATACTTCAATTAATTTTCTTTGATATAGGGATTGTTGAATAGCAATTTTAAAATCTTCCACATTATAAGTAAACTCCCCACTAGGAATGATTTTCTTATCAACTTTAACCGTAATAGGCTTTTTGTCTAATCTTTCTATTGTTTCATAGTAGGCGCTCTCTAAATTTGGGTATTGCTTATTACAATTTAGGTCATTTTCACAGGCGCTAAAAACTTTTTTAAGGCTATTCATGTAATTTACAGTATTATGATTATAATACTGAGAAATATCTGAAATCGAAGAATCTAGAATTAATGACTTAATATCTTGAGGAAAATCATTTGCATAAACTTGAGCTGTGTAAGTTCCATAAGAAACACCATAAACATTCCATTTTTCATACTTTAATGCCTTCTTTAAAGCATTTAAATCTTTAGCAATTGATTTACTATTATAAGAGTTTAAATCAATATCTCTATTTAATAAATCTTGTTTACACGCTATTGCAGCAATAGTTTTTTGCTGTTCATCTTGAGTACTATTCTGATTTTTTGATAGTATTTCCAAGAATTGCTTTCCTAAGTCAGGACAAAATTTAGGTAAAGAATTACCAGTTCCCCTAACATCAACTAAAACAATATCACTATTTTTTCTTGACGGATGTTTTAACCAATTCCATATTCCTTCAATACCTCCAGCTCCTGGACCTCCTTCTACATATATAATAGGATTTGAAACTATATTTTTTGAGGTGCATTTCAAAATTGCGATTGCAATTTTAATTGTTTTACCCGTTGGTTTATCCCAGTTTTCAGGAACGTTTAAGTACCTCCATTCTATTTTCTCTTGATTAATAATTTTCTCTTCAGGAAAGAAAGTGGTTGTTTTTTCTAATTTAAAAGTATTTGTTTGAGAAAACAAACAAGTAGGCAACAGACATAGTAGTAAAAATAGTCTCCTTAGATTTTTCATTTTGTTTTTTAATTAAATTATTGGATTTGTATTATATTTTTTTATTGATATTTCACTAATATTAGTTTTTAGTGAGATGTAACATTTATACATCTCATCTATTTTTATTTCCTTTAAATAAAAGTTCTCTTCATTTATTTTGGTCTTATTATCTATAATTTCAAATGATTTTAGGGGAATTGACAATCCATTACCATGAGCCTTTATCACAGCTTCTTTTTGTGTCCAATAATCAAAGAAAGCAACTTTTATATTATTCGACAAAACAACACTATTCCATTCAATTTCAGTCATTTGACTTTTAAAGTCATCTATTTCAATATCCATTACAATTTCAACATCAATTCCTATTTCATGTTTATCACATAATGCACATACAACAATGTTTCCAGAATGTGAGATATTAAACTGGATTAAATCATCATCAAAATAAGGCTTACTATATTTTGTGTGTTTTATCACTTTATTGTGAGGATTATGCCCGTAAATTTCTTCAATCCCCTTAAACAATACTATCCGACCTAAAAGTGACAATTGTGCATCTTGCCATCTTCGGTATCGCTTAATTTTCTCTTGATAATCAACTGGAAATTTTGGCAAATCATTTTTCAACAAACTTTCGTGATTTTCTTTAGACAGATACGAATAATAGATGTAAATCAAAACTATAGGTGTTTTTTAGAAATTAAAATCAAAATCAAATGCTGTACTTTTCTCAAATTCTAATTTAGCATCAATCAAATCCACTTTCATTAATGGATTTTTTATTATTTCATTTAAAATTTGACTGTATTTCAGGGCAACAATTTCTATGGTATCTTCTTCAAATAAATCACAATTATAATCAATAATACCTTTCAGCTTATTTTCACTTTCAAACAAATTAAACACAATAGGTATCCTGCTGTACTTGTTGTCAATAGGATAAGACGTTAATTTTAAATCATTTAATTCATCGATATTCTCAAAGGAAAACTCTGGATTCTGATATACCAACATAACGTCAAAAACAGATTGTGACAGCTTCTCAAAAGAGACAGCTTGATAATCATTTATCTCAAATAAATTATGTTGAGTATTTCTCAATATACCAACAAAAGTTTGCTCCGACTCAATTTGTGTTCTTAAAACAAGCGTTTTAACAAACATCCCAATTTGATTATTTAACTCTGGGATATTTCTTCCGGAGTTTACTGTTCCAATACAAATATCATTATGATTAGAGAATTTATAAATCAAAATATTTAAAGTGGCTACTAAAATGGTATAAAAAGTGACTTGCTCACAAAGTGCTAATTCCTTTAAATCTGAAGTAACATCGGTCGTTAGTTCAAACAAATACTTACTTCCGCTTTGCTGATTATTTTCAATGCTAAAATCCGTATCAAAAGAATCTTTAGGTCGATAATTTTCAAGATATTTTTCCCAAAACAACTTGTTTTTAAAGGCATCATCAGCCAAGGTTTTATTAAACCATTCCGAATAATCTTTAAATTGAAATTTCAAAATATTTACTTTTGTAGCGTCTAGAGAAGTACTTTCATTATAATTTTCAATAAATTCTTTTATAAAAATTTCTAAAGACAATCCATCCATTATAATGTGATGCGTAGAAAAAAGCATTATAAATTGATTTGTATCTAATTGAAGAAGTTGGACTCTTATTAATAAATCTGTTTCTAAATCAAATTCTGTATTAACTAATTGGCTTATAGTTTCTCTTGCTTTTTCACTATTTAATTTATTAACAGTAATTTTAAACCTTTCGTTTTCAGCAGCATTAATTTTTTGATAAGGAATTCCATCTATTTCAATAAAATTTGTCCTCAGAATTTCATGCTTATTAATTATTTTATTAATTGCATTTGTAATATTACCCAAATTTACAATCCCCTCAATACTATAACCAGCAGACATATTGTAAGCTATTGAGCCATTTTTTTGTTGAGATGCTAACCAAATATTGTATTGGGACGGTGTTAGACTGAAAAAGTCTTTAGATTCGGATAATGATATAGCAATCGATTGACTCTTTTCAAGTCCTTGCAAATAACTAGCTAGTAATTCAATTGTTGGATAGTCAAAAATAGTTTTTAAAGTAATAGTAAACGAAAGCTGTTTGGCAATTAATCCAATCAATTTAACAGCGTTTAATGAATGTCCACCATGAGCAAAAAAATTATCATTTACACTTATAGGTTCTTTACTATTTAATACTTCTTTCCAATATTCAAAAAGTTTTTTTTCTAAATAGGAAATAGGAGCTTTAAAATCATCATAATTTGTATTTTGTTGAATGGTTCTTTGGGATAAAAATTTCCTATCCACTTTTTGGTTTGGAGTAAGCGGAAATCCTTCCAAAGGAATGATTGCATTTGGAATCATATAGTAAGGGAGATTCTTTTTCAACGCTATAATTACTTTTTCCGTATCAATTTCTTCTTCGCTTTTTAAAATATAAGCCACTAAAAAAGCGTCTTGTTGATTCCCTTTTTTAGCAATTACTACAGAATCATTAATTCCTTCTATTTGATTTAATTGCGACTCTATATCCCCAAGCTCAATTCTATAACCTCTAATCTTAACCTGATTATCATTTCTTCCTAAAAACTCAATTTCCCCATCATCATTCCACTTTCCTACATCACCAGTTTCATATAGTAAACTTCTGATATTAAATGGGTTTTTAATAAATTTTTCTTTGGTTAGTGTCTCATTTTTATAATACCCTTTCGCTAATCCATCGCCTGCTATATAAATGGCTCCGGGTGTTCCTATTGGCTTGGGACTTAAAAATGAATCTAATATATAAAATTGCGTATTATTTATTGGTTTCCCTATGTTGGACTGCTCTTTTGGATGTTCTATTCTTTTTATGCTGGACCAAATGGTAGTTTCTGTAGGCCCATACATATTCCAAACTTCTAAACTAGTGTTGATGAGCTTTTCTGCTAATGTTTCGCTTAATAAATCACCTCCACACAGTACTTTTAATCCTTTGTCTCCAAGCCAGTCGGCATTAAACAACATTTGATAAAAACTTGGTGTGGCTTGAATTATAGTAGGTTGTACATCCTTTATTTTTTGAATAATCAAATGAGGATCTGATAAAACTTCTTGACTTGCAATATATAAAGTAGCTCCTGAAAACAATGGTGTAAAAAACTCTAATATGGAAATATCAAAAGAATAAGTCGTTACCGAAAACAATATATCATTTGAGCTAACTCCTGGTTTTTGTTGGATACTGGTCAAAAAATTAAGCAACGATTTATGGCCAATTTCAACGCCTTTCGGGTTTCCTGTTGAACCTGATGTGTATATTATATAGGCGGTATCTTCAGGAGAAATCATTGCGGATCTATTGCCTTCGAATGCATCAATTCCTAATAAAATATTTTCCAACGACACTATCGCGACATCTTCAACGCCTTCTAATTCATACTCTTTTTCGTTGATAAGTAATTTGCTTTGGCTATTATCAACAATATAACTTAATCGCTCTTTTGGAAAAGTAGGATCTAATGGAATATAGGATCTCCCTGATTTTAATATTCCTAATAGAACGGCAACCATATGAGCAGATCTCCCTAATAAAACCGCAATTGGTGATTTATCCTTTTCTCCATAAGATTTAATAAGGTATTCTGCTATTTGGTTTGAAAACTTGTTAAGTTCAGAGTATGAATAGGATTTATGATCATCTTTAAGGGCTTCTTTTTCAGGGTTTTTTTCTACTTGTGCTTCAAATAAATCAACGATTGTCTTGTCTTTCGAGTAATCAGCTTTTGTATTGTTAAATTCAACTGTTAACTGATACTCTTCTTTTTGCGATAAATAAATCAACTCACTTAGTTTTTTATCAGGAGAAACTAAAATGGCGTTAATTAAATTTTCAAAATGATGAGTAACTTCTGTTATTCTTACATCATCAAAATAATTCACGTTATAATCAAAGTCAATTTTCACATCTTCCTGTTCATCAAACTCTCTAATGTAAATAGCCAAAGCAACTCGCTCTGATTGATGTGTTAATGGAATTACTCGGGTTTGTGTATTCTTAAAATCATTAGAATAATTTTGTTTTTCATAAGAAAGCGTAATATTAAATAACCTTTCTTTCTCATTAAAAATTTGAAGCTCTTGAATTAATTTGCCCAAAGGAAATTTTTGATGGCGATAATCATGTCTTAATTGATTTTTTATATCAATGATTAAATTTTCAAAAGTAGCCTCAAAATCCAGAGTAATTCTTAAAGGTGAAATCCCCATAAAGAGACCAACAGTTTTCTTATACTTGGATTTACTTCTATTCAAAACGGGCAAACCTATTGCAAAATCATTATTCTGGTGTTTTCTTCCAAAATAAGTATATAAAACTGCTAGAATTACATTAAATGCCGAGCTTTTATTGATAGCAGCTAAACTATTTAATTGATTATAAACTTCTCTTTTTACAATCAGTTCTTTACGATTACTTTTATTAATTTGAAGGGTATCGTCTAGTTTTTCAAACAAATTCTCAGGTAAAGAGTTAAACTTGTTAACCCAGTTCATTTTATCTTGATTATACGATTCGGAATTTCTATATGCAGCATCATCTTCCATAAAATCCTTATAACTAAAAGGATAGATTGTTTTAATTTCACCAGATTCTAAAATCTCGTTATAATTTTGAACCAATCTTTGAAACATTAAAGAAGTACCCCAACCATCAGTTATAATATGATGATAGACTGAAAATAAATAATGAAAATCTTCCTGAACTTTTACCAAAGTAAAAATGTGCAAAAGAGTTCCCTTTAATAAATCAAAAGGTTTCATAAATTCCTTTTGCATATAGAAATTGGCATCATCAATTGGATTTTCATGTTTTGAAAAATCTATAAAACCCAATTCAGATTGGTGTTCATCTACTATTTTGATTTGTATATCATCTTCGTTCTTTATAATAATACTCCTATAAGCATCATGCTGATTGATTAATTCAACATAAGCTTTTTTGAATATTTCAATATTTATTATTCCTATAATTTCAATTTTAGCTCCAATATTGTATATCGGTTCATTTGGAAACAACAATTGATCAAAATAAACATCTTGTTGGGTTAAGGTAAGTTTCATTTACAAATAATTTTTTTTGGTTTAATGACTATTAACTATTGCGTCCAAAGAATAAAGAATACAACTTATAGTGTGTTCTTTCGCAAAGATTGGGCTACTAACAATTTTTTTTAAATAGAATTCACAAAAAATAATTTGCGAAGATCTGCGTTTTCATAGTCTGTGCAAATCTGTGTAAACCTTTTTATTGAGATTTTTTATATTTTATTTATCTCATTTTAATTCACCTCATTATACCATAAACTTTCTGCTGACAAAACATTGCTCTCCACCTTAAAATCTTTCACAATTTGACCATAATCAAATTTTATAATTCTATCGGCATATTTAAAATAGGCATCATCATGTGTAACCGCTATAATTGTTTTGCCCTCTTCTTTGAGTTTAGGCAATAGATTTTCATAGAAATATTTGCGGAAATGTGGGTCTTGATCTGCTGCCCATTCATCTAAAATCAAAATAGGTTTATTCTCCAAAAGCGCAAATATCATAGACATCCTTTTGCTTTGTCCTTTAGAAAAGGAACGTCTTGCCGATTCTTCTTTGTCATCTAAAATGACTTTATCGAGTTCCATTATTTTTAACAATTCCTGATATTTCTCATTTTTTTCTAGAGAATAATTATCGTAATTATGAGAAAATATATGATTTTCTGTAAACACAGCGGCTATCAAATTTTGTGTGTCTGTACTTGGATTTGTGGTTACCCCATTTAAAATTATTTCACCTTCCGAAGGTTGGTATAAACCTGTCAATATATTTATAAATGTACTTTTGCCACTGCCGTTTCCGCCAATAACGAATATCGTTTCGCCTTTTTTTATCGATGTATTTATTGGTCCCAAAGCAAAAGACTTCTCCAGAGCATCATTGTCATAAGCAAAGGAAAGATTATTGAATTCCAAAGAACAAAAATTTTCAATATCTACTCTATTGATTTCTAAAGTTACCGGTGCAGTATCAAAATCACTCATGAATTTTTTAATTCTAGCATTAGCAACTGTCAAACGCGTATATACGTTTTGCATATTAATTAAGTTATTTATCGGTCCTGCAATAAACAAGATAATAACTACATACGAAATAACATCTTCTCTTTTAAGAATACCCAATTCTGGCAATAAAAAAAGAATAACTCCTATAACTAAATACAAACCGTATTGACTTATCAAATTGATGGATAAAAAGACATAATTAATTTTAAAATCCAATTCTTTAGCACTTTCTCTATTAGGAGACAGGTGTGAACTCATTAGATTTTCTCTCCTTTGCCTGCTTAGTTTAAAACCTTTAAAACCTTTAATGACATCATCAACATACTTGTAATAATGTTCGTTGAACTTTCTAAGGTTCCCTACTTTTTGAGACATGGTATTGATTACAATAAGATAAAAAACGGCAATTAAAATTATTAAAACAGTAACAATCAAAGCTGCTGCTAACGATAACGTAAACAAATAGATCATGCAAAGTAACACCATCAATAAAGAATTGATAGAATGGGTAACAACCTCGGGAAAAGACGAAAATATTCGCAAATCTTCTATGGCGGTATAAAAGCGTTGTGAACCCATTTTTTCGAGGGTAATCAAAGGTGCTTTTAATATTTTGTCAAATATCATTTTTTCATTTTCATACAATATCTCAAAAGAATATTTATTAATTCTTTTTTGGAATATGATATTCAGCAGATAGGTGTAAATTACGACTGATACAAATACGATTCCCATATAATCTGTCAAAAAATCTTCTTTGCCAGAGATTACATTATTCATTATATAAATAATTCCGAAACTGAGAATGGTGTTAGGAATGGCGTAAAGCAGAAGGTAAATTACCTGTGAAAATTTTATCTTAAGCATAGTTTTTTATTGTATTAGTTGTTTTTTAAATTAATTTTCAAAATATTTCCGAATTCAGCCGCATGATTATTGATAAAAAAATGATTATCGTAAGTATTTTAAATTCAAAATGATTTCAGGCAAAATTTTTCCAATTTCAAATTGATACACTGATTTATTCATTATCTCTCATAAGTGCATATATTGGTATATTTAATTTTATGTCTTTCTCAGAAAAAAAAGCTTTTAAACAATTATTATTTAATTCTACTCTTTTCACTATCTAAACTGTTTCTTTCCCGCTCTTGCTTAGAGATTTTATCTCCAAAATTATAAGTAAAAGACAATCTAATCTGTCTTGTATTACTCAAACTCTTATAATCAGCTACTGTATTGATAAGATTATTAATAGTTCCTCTATTGATATTTGTTCTAAAAACATCTGTAAAAACCAATTTCAATGAGCTTCTGTTCGAAAGTTTTTTACTGAGCGTTACATCAACAAACCAGTTTGGACTGGTTATAAATTGAGCTACATACGACTTTCCTACATACTTGCCCAACAATTCAATATTCCAATCTTTCTTCAATTTAAATTGAAATATGGGATCTATGCTAAAATTATAACCATTGGTCTTTAATTCACCACCAAAAAATTCACTTCTGCTATCTCTATATGATAATTGAGCGTTTCCGCTAAAAATTAACCAGCTAAAAACATTAAAAGAAGAACTAATCGAAATGTTAGCAACCTGAGTTCTTCCTATATTCCCAGGTTTACTATAATATATACCATCTACAATTTTTATCGTTTCTTGAATCTCATCCTTAATTTTACTAAATCCAAGATTAATATTTAAAAGATTTTTATACGAATAGATAAGCTCTATACTATTGGCAAACGATGGTTTTAAATATGGATTTCCTTCATAAAATGTTAACTTATCTACCTGAAGAACAACTGGGTTCAAATCTTGATAAAATGGTCTGTCAATTCGTTTTCCGTAATTAATTCCTATACTATTATTGGCTAAAGAATCTAATTTATAAGATAAATATAGGGTAGGAAATAAATTATCATAATTCGTTGTACTCTTAGCACTTGGCTTTATTTCATTTCCTAATTGTTCACCAGTAAGTTTAACATTTTCATACCTAAGCCCTAATTGCATAGAAAACCTTCCAAAATTTGCATCCGAGTTTGCATATAAAGCAGTGATATTTTCATGGTATAAAAACCTATTGTTCTGATTTAGGTTCGGGGTAGAAATATTGTCCACAATATCAACATAATTACTTTCATTAACTGTTTTGATATAACTCTGTTTAAAACCTGATTGAAAGGTGATTTTTTCATTCATTTGATTGGAATAATCTACTTTACCTGAGTAAATACTTACATTAGAAGCCGATCCTCCTACTAACATATCTGAATATTCCTGATTTGTATTTGGAAAAACTATCGTATTTGTAAATTTTTGAAAAGGATCTGTATCGTATAGTAAGTAATCCAGGTTCGCACTGACATCACTCTTTTCACTAAACTTATGATTGAGGTTTAGGTTTATTCCGCTATTACCGAATTTATTATCAGAATCTCCTTTTGTTTTTACAATTGAATCAAGGGTTTGTGATGAATTATATAAAAAATTACGATTATTATCAATATCATTCCCACTCCAAATTAAACCATCAGTAACTATTCCTATAATCGTATTTTTTGAAAGATTATAATCTGCACCAAACTTAATATTTGTTAGTACACCATCTCCAACATTATTGGTTTCCTGTCTGCTATAACTGCCTGTATCTGTATAATCTCTATTTATATAAAGATCTTGAAAACGTTTTTTAAAACCAATATTTCCACTAAGGAAAATATTATAATTCTCTTTTTTCTTATTCAAATTAAAGGTGGTGTTATACTCCGTGTATTTATGCTGCCTTACTCCTAGTACTACACTTCCGTTTTCTCCTTCTTTTTTACTCTTTTTTAATTTGATATTGATCACTCCCCCATTTCCTGCTGCTTCATATTTAGCAGGCGGGTTTGTCATTATTTCAATTTTGTCTATATTATCTGAAGACAAGCCGCTTAAATAACTTTCAAGTTGTACTCCAGATAAATATGTTGGGCGGTCGTCGATAAAAATGGTGGCATTTGCTTTCCCGTTAAGGCTTACGACTCCCTGATCGTTAATACTTGTTCCCGGCGCTTTCTTTAATAGTTCTAAAGCCGTGATTCCAGTATTTGATTCTAAAGCGTCAACATTTAAAATAGTCCGATCTATTTTAGTCTCAACAAAATTCTTTTTCTTTTGAGTTATAAATACCTCGTTCAGGTTTTCTTCTTTTATTGCTTTGAGCATCTCTATAGGCAACAATTGTTTTTGATTATCATCTTTTATAGTAATGATTGCTGTCTTAAACGTAGTGTAATCATCGTGAATAATTTTAATGATGTAGTTACCACTTTTCAGGTTATTAAAGTTAAAATCTCCTTTATTTTGAGACAATTCACTCTTTATTAAGGTTTCATTCTCATTATTCAACAAAAGAATTGTCGCAAAAATGATTGGCTCTTTATTTTCAGCATCAATAACGTTTCCCGAAATTGATGAATTTGAGTTTTGTCCATATGTTGGATTAGATAGAAAAACAATCAGACATAGCAAAGCGATATAATTTATACGACTATAATAGTATTTCATTTTATTTTATTTTATTTAAATATCTTACAAAACGCAAAAAAAGTTGTCAAATATCTAACTTTTACATTTACACTGTTAACAACTTATGTATCATAAAAAATAAAGTTATACCAATGTTCTAGATCTTGATAATACCTCTAATTCTGCCTGAACAGCTTTTTTAAGCTGCTAAATAGATTTGATTCTTCATTGCGAAATGATTTTTATGTGTCATTTGTTTGAGCCATTAAAGCTTTAGCAGAATGCAAGGGACAAAACATAATGGTGTAACGTTAATATATTAAACAAGATCACCACTAGGAAATACCATGGTGCAGACTCATGCTTTTTTAGGTTAATAAAATATAAGGAATGGAAAATTAGTATTTTAATATTGAATAATACTAATTGTAAAAGTAAGAGCATTAATAAAGAATCTATTAAAAACAAACTTTAGAATATATTTAAAACACTTCAATTATTTCATCTTATAGTTTTTGCAAATATTCCATTTCATATTTTTCTTGATGTATTTATTCATATATCTCAGTTGTATTTCAGGTTTTTGCAAAACTCCGTTTATTATAAATACTTTATTATTAAGCATGTATGATAAACTTCCATTACCCACTTCTACCAACTTTTCTTTATATATTTCATTACTTATTTCTTCAATTAGTTTTTCAACATTGTTTATCTCCGAAGACTCTTTTATAGCTTGTCCTGTAATGCCTGTGAAAGTTCGTTGATTTACCTTTGGTTCTTTTTGATTGTTTTGCGCTAAACTAGCACCCGAGATGAAGATCATTAGTGAAGCTGCAATTAAAGTTTTAGTTGTTTTCATAATTTATTTAGTTTTTTTTGAGTTAGGATTAATTGATTTTTTAGAATGAACCTAAAAAGAAATCAGAACATTTTACTTTTTTATTTTAAAATTATAGCATATACGCCAGTCTCTCTTCTTTATATATTTGCTTTGGTATCTATTAAAAATCTCAGAAGATTTCACTTCCCCATTAATTATGAGTTGATTTTTATCTAATAGAAATGATAATTTTTTAGCATCTTTATTAATAAGTCTTTCATGACTCATTTGATTTATCGTTTTGTTTAATACAGATGCTATATTTTTTCCTTCTTTTTCAGTTAATGTATTAGAGGTAATCCCTGTTAAAATTATATAATCATTATCTAGCGGAGTTTTGTCAATTTTATCTATAGAAGTTTCAGGTAGTAAATTAAATATATTGTAGAGTTTTAATTGATAAACATAGCCTATCAACAAAGCAAAAAGGAATATCGCGAAGCTATGAAATGTAGATATCTTAATTTTATTAAAAGAATTCTGTCCATTTAGTATGATCCTTTCCACTCTATCCAGCAAAATCTCATTATTATTAGCAAAACCTAATGTTAATTCGTGATTTCCTACATTTATTTCGGCACAAAAGTACAAGGCACTGATATAATCTTTTTTGTTATTGGTGATTTTTAAAACAGCATCATCACAACACTTTTCTCTTTCTATCCTGATGAGATTAGACAACCATATTAAAGGCAAATTAAAGAAGAAGATTACTTCTAATAGGTTTTGCACTAAATTTATAATTGAATCATATCGTTTTATATGAAAGAGTTCATGGTATATAACCGTTTCTAGTTGATCCAAAGATAAACCCGTTGTTAGTTGAATTGGTATTAATACCACTGGTTTAAAAAAACCAAAAACAGCTGGCGAACTAATGGCAGACGAAAGATATACTTTGACATTATTTTTGATTCCAATGTTGTTACAATATTGTAGAATTTTCTTACTCCAGTCGTCATTCAACTCTATTTTGTTTTTGAAAATTAACCTTTTTATATTTTGAATTCCCAAAAACAATTTAATCATTTTGTAACTAAATATCAAACCCCATATTAATGTTATTTCTAATGCAAAATCAAAAAATTTAAGATATACTGCTTTAAAAAACAGGAAATATTTTGGCATTTGAACCGTTTTAAGATTATAATTTACTTCATTATGAGACAAAATGGGCAAAATAACCTCATGATGAATGGTTTCATAAGGATTACTTAGATGATTCATTCCAAAAAACAGAATAGCTGCAATAAATACAAATAAGAATAACACTAACACATTATACCGTAGCTTGGCTTTACAATGTGAAGAGAAAGACATAAAAACATAGGTTACAACTGCCAATATAATACCAAAGACAAAAGAACTAATAAATACATGCAATAATGTTTTATACATAACTTCCATTCGCTTATAGTTTAGTTCATTTTATCTAATATATTCTTAATCTTTAACAACTCTTCTTTTGAGGTTTTTTTATTTCCAACCAACTGCATCACCAAATTTTCTATGGAACCATCAAATATTTTACTTAAAAAAGTTTCTAACAAAAAAGTTTTGGTTTTTTCTTGATCTTCAACTACATGATACAAATGTTTAAAATTACTTTCATCTCTATACAAAATACCTTTTTCTTTCATAATTTGCATTAACTTTAAAGTGGTTGTATATTTAACATTACGTTCTTCATTTAATTTATCATTTACGAAACGAACACTTGATACACCATACTTCCAAAGTATGCTTAAAATTTCGATTTCTGATTTCGTTAGTTCAACTTTCTTACTTTCCATAAGTCTCTTTATTTTTGACTTTTCAAAAGTACGAATTTTTTCGTACTTACAAATATTATTACAAAAAAATCATCTCATGAAAATATTATCTATATTAAAATTTTATATTCATTATAACTAGCTTTAAAAATCTCTATTAATTTGTCAGCATTATTGTATATAAAAAAATGGTTTCCATTAAGTACATACGAATTAAATTCAGAAAGTGTGTGTTTTTTCCAATTATTAATGCTACCCACATACTTCTCTAAATTCCCCATTACAGCTATAATTGGAGCTTTTACAATCGTATTTTCAACAAAAGTATCTCCCTCAACTATTTTAAAATCTGCTCTAAGTATCGGCAAAACAAAATCTAACAACTCTTGGCTTTGCAATAATTCTTCTGTTAACCCTCCTAATTCTTTAAGCATATTGATAAAATCGGCTCTGTCTAAATCAGATCTTTCTTTTTCAGCTACAACGCCTGGACCAGGGTTTCCACTTACTATTAAGCATTGCGGTGGCGTATTATTTTTTTCTAATAAATCCGTTACTCCCAGTGCCAAAGTAGAGCCCAAACTGTGTCCATAAATCATAAAAGGCGCACCATTGAGCTTATTAATGATTTGCGAATAAATATCATTAATCGCATCTTTATAGGAGGTCAATAATTTTTCTTTTATTCTTTTTCCTCTGCCAGGAAGCTCTAGTGGTATCATTTCAAAATCTGTATAAATAGATTTTAAGAATTCGAATGAGTAGACATTTCCTCCTGCAAAATGCAATAAAAATAGTTGCTTTTTTTTCATATTTATTTTAAAAATTGATTAGTAAAACCTTGTCTTGCGATATCAAGACAAGGATTTTCTGTAAGTTATTTAATGCATATTACTCATGAAATTAGTTAACTATTAACTCGTTTTTCATTTCATAATCATATAGCAATTCTTTTTCTCCAAACAGTCTTTCGGCAATAATACCTTTGTCTTTACAGGTATTTATTAAATTATTTGATTCAATAATAGCAAGAGATTCCTCAGTATATTTTATGCTGCTTATAAATTCTAGCCAAGGTTCCATTCCCATGGCATAAACATAAGCTTCTTTAGGATTAAATATATCTACTAAAGAAAGTCCTCTTTGACTATCACAACCAGCTAATCTTCTAGATTGATCATCTTCTCTATTTATATCTTGGGTCATAAGACAGCCATAAAGCCAACTTAAAGGAGCCCCTGCACATTCCATTCCTAAAAATAAAACATCTACATCTCCTTTAATGTTATGGATATGTTCGTAGAGTCTTGGCTCCATTACCCTTGAATCGGCTACAAACAAGAAACTTAGTTCATTTATTGCAATATGGAAACAAGATTTTGCTCTAATGTTAAGATCACTGTGTTCACCAGTAAATGGTAAACCAGTAATAGTACAATTTTCGAATTTAATTTCTTGCATCTCATCTATTTCAATTACATTTTTAAACCCGATGCTTTGAAATGCTAATTTGATACTTGGATCCTGAAGTGCACCACTTGTTGTTACAGGCACTATGATGTTTTTGATTTTATGTCTCAACGGCAATAGTGTTTCCAGTACAATATGATCCTGATGATTGTGTGTTATTAATACATAATCAATAACATCAGGTAAGTCAATATCTGAGAAATGTTCTACTGTAGATTCATATCCATAATAACTGATTAAAGGATCTACAAGAATACTAACATCTTTGGTTTCAATCAAAATACAGGCATGTCCCAAATAACGCATTCTGGCTTTGTCTCCTGTATATTTTTTATATGCTGGATGCTCTTTCTTGGTAAAAAAAGTTTTGAATAACTCCATTTGATCTTCTGTAACTCCTAGTTCTTTTGCAACGTCTTCAATAGATCCAGGATTTCTTTTCATTCTGCTTAAAGTATCAATTCCTTTATGATCAAACGGAATATCCAACTGCAAAACCTTAGGATCTTCTAGTTGTGGTGTACTTAAACAAAACGGACGTTCGTCATTCAATGTTTCCCATAAGGAAATAGATTGCGATTGTTTAGAATAAAATGGGCTGCTGTACAATAACGATTCAAAAAAACGAAACGAAACGTTGTTATTTAAATCATAAACAAGTTCTACATATCCTTTTAAAATCTCCGGAACTTCTTTGTACAATGGTTCCAGAGAAGCTCCTTTAGCTTTAGTTTTTAGCATTCTATCCAATTCTTTTATTGCATCGGATAATGCTATGGCGTTGGCCTGTTTATCAAGAATATCGGCTTTTAATTCTTTTACTTCGTCTACTCTTCTTGTTTCATAGTCCATAAAAGGGCCTCCCAGCATTTTAGGATTTTTAACCGCTGCTTCATGAATCATAGGCGCCTGAATGTATGAATTCATTATTTTTAAATGTCGTTCAACAATATTCATTGCAGCCGTTGCAGGCGAGATTAAATGTGTCCAGGCGTACCATTTATCTACTAATGGACCAATAATAACATTCGGTTTGAAATAATACTCTTCTTTAATTTCCATGATTTTAATAATTTAATATTTTAAGTTTGTTTTATTTTAAATTGTCTCTATACTCGTTTTTTCATAAATACTACTCAATACTTCACGATAGATTTCAAAATTTTGCTCAGAAACTGCATCCCAATGTGTACCCAATAAATAATGGTGCATGTAATTTCCAATTGTGTGATTTTGCCAACTCTGCATATTACTCTTACATTCATTATCGACAGCCTCAAAAGCATAGATATTACTGGAAATTTTCCCCTCAAGGTGATACAAATTATTAAGCTCCAAATTGTTTTTTAGAAAAGACAGAATATGTTTCTCTTGTTCTTCATCAAGCTTTATGACCTTCTTGAATTCTACAAGTAACCAATTGACCTGAGCATCCATGTCTTGTGCTTCTGGTTGATCTATCCCTGTAATAGTTGGCCTGTCTACCAGAATTAAATCTATCTTGCTATAGTGTTTTTCTAGTTCTCTCACTATTTCAAATGCAATAGCTGATCCCATAGAATACCCAAATACTATAAATGGTTCGTCAGGTTGATTATTTTTAATCTCGTCGATGAAAGAATTTGCCATTTCTTCGATAGATTGACTGAATTCTTCCTTGTGCTCAAAACCTCTGTATTGTAGTCCAATTGAATCAAATTCGTTGCTCAAAACTTTGGCTAAAGGATGATACAAGATCGAACTACCTGTTAATGGCGGAATGAAATAAATCGTGTTATTACGATTATTAACCTGTAAGTCTATTAGTAATGAATTTGATCTTTCTCCATCTGCAGCCAATCTTTTTATGGTTGGTCTATTATAAATATCTTTTATAGAAAGATTCAGATCAAGTTTTCTTTTTAACATGGACTGCAATTTGATCGCTCTTAAACTATGACCGCCTATTTCAAAAAAGTTATCTATAACACTTATTTCTTCTTTAGATAAAATTTCTTTCCATATTTGAAGAATATTTTCTTCCAGATCGTTCTCAGGTTTTACTATTTCAATAGCCTGTGCTTCTGAATCTGTAGAAATAGCCAGTATTTTTTTTCTATCCAGTTTGCCATTTAGCGTAAGTGGAAGCTTATCAAGCTTTACATAATAGTTAGGAATCATATAATCAGGAAGTTTCTTTTTTAGGGAATTTTTAATTCCTTTTACATCCAGCTCCAAACTACTTACTAAATAAGCAACAAGGTCTAACTCATTTGATGAAGATTTTCTGGCCAATACAGTTGCAGAATCTAAGGTTTCTATTTCTAATAAACATTGTTCTATTTCGCCCAACTCAATTCTAAATCCTCTAATTTTTAGCTGATTGTCGTTTCTTCCTGCATAAATGATATTCCCGTCAGAAGTCCATTTTCCAATATCTCCGGTTTTGTACATTTTTTCTCCCAGAGCAAAAGGATTTTCTACAAACTTTTCTTCTGTTAATTCCGGACGGTTTAGATAGCCTCTTGCCAATCCAGTTCCTGCTAAATAAATTTCTCCTGAACAGCCAATTGGTACAAGATTATTATTTGCGTCTAAAATATAGATCGATGTATTCCAAACCGGTTTACCAATTGGGATAACCGTATCCTGTTTTGAAGTCGTATAATAGGTAACATCAATAGAAGCTTCTGTTGGGCCGTATAAATTTTGTATGGGAGTCTTTAATTTTTCATACCACTTTTTAACGGTGTTTAATTGCAATGCTTCTCCACTGGTAATTACCTGTTTTAAACTACTTAGATTGCTAAAATCATATGATTCATCAAATAAACTGTCTATAAAAACATCTAACATACTTGGTACAAAATGCAAACAAGTTACTTTATGATTTTTTATTAATGATTCTATATTTTGAGGAATACTAACATCTTCATCTGAACATAATATCATTTTTGTGCCCCAACATAAAGGCATGAAAATTTCCCAAACAGAAACATCAAAAGTGAATGTTGTTTTCTGTAAAATAACATCTTGATTTGTATAATTAAATACTTCCCACATCCACTGTATTCTATTTACAACTCCTCTATGCTCTAGTATACATCCTTTGGGATTTCCTGTTGAACCGGAAGTATAAAGTACATAGGCAATATCAGTAGGTTTATTGATTAATGTTAGATTCTCTTTTGAGTAATTTTCTCCTACAGCATGAAACTCCTTGAGTACTTTTGCATCTATTATTAATGCACTCGAACTGTCCTGAACGATATAATCAATACGATCCTGAGGATGCTTAGGATCTATTGGCACATAGGCGCCGCCTATTTTGTGTATTGCTAAAATTGCTGTGATCATCCACTCACTTCTGGGTAATGCTACAGCTATTAAGTCATTTGCACCTAAAGTATAGTTGAATCTCAGATAGTTTGCTAATTGATTTGATCTTTCGTTTAGTTCATAGAATGTTAGTTCTGTTTGTTGAAATACCAATGCAATTTCATTTGGGGCATTTTCTACTTGTTGTGCAAATAAATCTGCCAGCGTTGTTTCGGAAGGAAATTCATGCTTGGTATCATTAAATTCATGAAGTAAAGTATGCTTTTCCTTTGGACTTATATAATCAACTGATTTCAACAATTTATTTGGCGAAGCAATAAATGATCTTAGTACAGAAAAGTACAAATCATTTACTTGCTCTACTGTTAATCCTGACTTCAAGGTTTTAGTTAACGAAAGACTTGCATGATAAAGATCACCCGTTGTGTTTACATTAAAATCTAAAAATGTATTCGTTTTATTTGCTCCCAGTAACGAAACTCCTTCTTCTTTATCCTGAATACTGTTTTCTTTTATTCCGTTTTTTATCTTATCGTAACTGTAAAAATCAACATAGTTAAAATAAACATCAAAAAACGGATTTTCGTTAGCGTGTTGACTATCAGATAAAGTTGCTATTTGTAACAAGCTAAGTCTTTCATACTGTTTTAAAGAGATTAATTTATTCTTAACTTCAATAATAAAATCTTTTACGGTTACATCATAATTAATAGCAAGACGAAGCGGAATGGTATTTAAAAAACATCCCAAAATTTTATCTCCATCTTCGCAACTTGGTCTGTTATTGGTAACTAAACCTGTAATTACATCCGGATCTGAATTTAAGATACTTAACATATACAAGTAAGCACTTAAAGAAATCTCTTTTACAGTCGTACTAAGATTTTCGGCAAGATGTTTTAATTCGTTTACTTCATTTTCAGACAATACATTTCCGTAAATACTACTTACAGGTGTATTGGTAAATATGTTTAGTTTACTATGATCCTGCAACTCTTCTTTCCAATACGACAGGATTTTGGTATCTTTTTTATCAACCTCATGCTCAATTACATAGTTTTTATAACTGGCTTTTATTTTTTCAGGTTTAAATGTGATGTCTGCTAAAAGGGCCAGATATAAGTTATTTAACTCTGTTAAAAGCATAGAATCACTCCAGCCATCAATAATAGCGTGATGACATTGAGAAACAAAAACAATATTATCCTCACCAATATTAAAAGCTGCCATTCTAAAAAGTGGTGCTTTACTAACATCAAACGGATTTAGTAATTCAGACTGAAGAAATGCGCCTATAGCATTTTCTTTTTCTTTTAAAGAATCTAAATGAGATAAATCTTCGTATTCAACAGTTACCTCAACATTTTTATACACGATTTGAACTTCTTGCTCATAATCCTGCATGTTAAAACCTGTTCTTAAAATCTCATGTTTATCAACCATTAATTGCATTGCCAGCCTAAAAACCGAAATGTCAAAATTTACAAATTGTCTTTGTTTAATCATTTGATCATGATAGATACTTGTTCCTTCATATAATAAAGACTCGTATATCATTCCTTTTTGAATATCACTCATAGGATACAAATCCTCTATAGCTTCAGATATATTTTCATCTAAAGATTCTAAAATATTGTATTTTACAGTATTGATATATTGCAGAACGTTCTTTCTGGCTTCAATACCTTCTTCTTTTTTGCTGTCAAGTGATTTCTTATTATCAATTATAAATTCTGATAATTTTGATATACTGTCATACGTATAAATATCTGAAATACTGATCTCTAATTGCATTGCATTATAAATACCGTTAACAATTTTCAGAACCTTAATAGAGTCTCCTCCTAAATCAAAGAATCGATCATTAACACCAATTTTTTCTTTGTCAAGAATAGTTTCCCATATACTTACTAAGGCAATTTCTTCCTCCGTTTGTGGAGCTACATATTCTTCTCCGCTTCTGGTTTCATAACCACCAATTTCTAATAATGCCTTGGTATCTATTTTTCCATTTGGTGTTAGAGGGAAAGTTGTCAAAGTAATAAAGTGAGACGGTATGGCATAACCTGGCAACAAATCTTTTAGGTCGTATTTAAGATCCGAAGTATTTAAGATTTCATCTGATAATAAATAAGCAAATAGCTCATTGTCACCTGATTTATTTTCTTTTGTTAAAACCACAGCTGCTTTTACAAACTCAGATTGTTCAATCGCGTATTGTACTTCTCCTAATTCTATACGATATCCTCTTACCTTAACCTGATTGTCTTTTCTGCCAAGAAATTCAATTTCTCCTGTTGCATTCCATCTACCTAAATCTCCAGTTTTGTAAATCATACCGGATTTATTAAACGGATCTTTTATAAATTTTTGCTGGGTTAATTCCGGATTATTTAGATATCCTTTTGTAACACCATTACCGCCAATGTGTAATTCGCCAATTACACCTACGGGAACTAGATCTTCTTTTTCGTTTAAGATATAAATATGGGTATTGGCTATTGGTTTTCCGATAGTTGCTGTTACCGGTTTTCCTTCTTCGTATTTATGAACACTACTCCAAACCGAACATTCTGTAGGACCATATTCATTAAATAATTGACAACCTGATTGGCCTATATTGCTCTTAAAATGGTCTTCGATCAAGCTTATAGGGCAAGTTTCGCCGGCTACGGTAACTTCTTCAAGGACCATTTCTTTACCTTGTAAAGCCGTTAAAAGCAATTTATAATAAGACGGTACGGTTAATAAATGACTTACTTTTTGCGAAACAATATAATCCGCAATAAAATTTACATTACCAATATTTGCGTTCGTAGTAATCGCTAATTTTCCTCCATTGGTTAATGTGCTAAATATTCCTGCTACTGAACTATCAAAAGCGACAGACGACAATAATAAGAAACATTTTATTGGAGCATAAACATAATTTCTTGGTGCTAATGAATGTTGCAAATTACCATGCGTTACCATAACTCCCTTAGGATTTCCTGTAGATCCCGAAGTATAAATAATATAAGCTAAATGTTCCGGTAAAACGCTTACTTCAGGATTGGTAACCAGATCTGATAAAGTATCTAGCTGTAAATCCATTGCGAAAATTTCTCCCTGATAATACGATAGATCAAAAATATAATCAGATTGTGTAAGCAATACTTTTACGTTGGTATCTTTTAGGATAAATTCTTTTCTGGAAACGGGATAATCAGGATCAATAGGCACGTAAGCGGCACCTGCTTTAAGAATTCCTAAAATTCCAATAAACATCAACTCTGATCTGTCCATCATTATTCCGACAAAATCATTGGCATGAATCTTATAATTTTCAATTAAAAAATGAGCCAGTTGATTCGAACGTTCATGTAATTCACGATACGTTAGCTGAGTTCCTTCAAAAGCTATAGCAATGGCTTCTGGATCATTAACAACCTGCTCGTTTATCATGGCTATGACCGTTTTTGATTTGTCATAATCATTTTTTTCTGAATTAAAATCTAATAAATGCTGCTTTTCATCTTGAGATAACCATTTAACTTCTTGAATTGGCAGTTCTGAATCTTGTAATAAAGCATTTAATAAATGCTCCAGATGATTACCAAATTTTTCAATTCTTTCGGAATCAAATACATCACTATTGTAAATGATGCTTGTACCTAAACCATGCGAAGATTCGACAAAATTAAATACTAAATCAAACACACAAGAATGAGGCAATTCACCCTCAAAAGCACTAACTGTTAAGTTTTTTAATCCTGTATTATTAGTATCCTCATTATTCTGAACAATAACCTGAACATCAAATAACGGGTTACGACTCATATCTCTTGTAATTTTTAGTGATGAAACTAACTCATCAAAAGGATATAATTGGTGTTCATGAGCGCCTAAAACAACTTCTTTTACTCTAGACAAAACATTTTTGAAAGTATCGTTCTTCGAAAAATGGGTTCTTAGAGCCAAAGTATTTACATAAAACCCAATTTGATTCTCTAAATCGGCGTGATCCCTGCCTGCAATTGGACTACCAATGGTAATGTCTTCCTGATTGGTGTAGTGATAAAACAACACGTTTATCGCACTTAACAATCCCATGAATAAAGTTGCCTCCTGTGTTTTAAGGAATTCACTTAATTTATGGCTTAGTTCACTCGGTATTAATTTATTATATACACCTCCGTTGTATGTTTTAATAATAGGACGCTGTTTTCCTCCCGATAAATCCAAAACTGGCAAATCATCTTTGAACTGATTGATCCAATATCCTTTATGAAATTCTAATCTGGAATCGCTTAATTCTTTGAGTAGCCATGATGAATAATCTTTGTATTGAATGTTTAGCGGAGTTAATGCTGTTGATTCTCCGGTCAATAAAGTATTATATAGATATAATAATTCGTTAACAATGATTCCCATAGACCAGCCGTCGCTTATAATGTGATGAATAACATTACTAAATACCCAGCTATTTTCTGCCTGTCTGTAGATACTCGCTTTTATTAATTCACCTGAAGATAAATTAAATGGAGCCATTACATCTTCTGCCAGGTATTTTTCAAGAACTGATTTTTCAGCTCCTCTCAAATCTATATTTCTCAATTTAAAAGAAATATTTTCAGGCTCAATAACAAATTGCAATATTTCTCTTTGATCATCTTCTTTAAAAGAGGTTCTCAAAATTTCATGGCGCTTGATTAATTTTATAAACGCTTCTTCTAAAATGTCAACATTTAAATCTCCTTCAAAGACATAAGCTCCAGGCATATTATAGGCAATATTCGCTGCTTCATGCTGACTTAAGATCCATAAGCGGCGTTGCATAAGCGAAAGCGGATAACCATTTTGTTTCGCCAATACCGGAATTTTATTATATCCTACATGTTGACCTTCACCTATTAATTTGCTTTGAGAATCAAGCGTAGCATGAATGAATAAATCCTTTAGCTGTAATTTTACCTGAAACTCCTTATGAATTTTACTAATCAGTTTAGTCGCTTTTAAACTATGTCCGCCTAAGTCAAAAAAGTTATCTTCGGTACTTATTTGCGAAATACCCAAAACTTCTTCCCATAATTTCGCTAATGCTTTTTCAACTGCCGTAGTTGGTTCTTTATATGCCGCGGTTCTGTTAGAGGTAATATTTTCAGGTAACGGTAATTTAGAACGGTTTATTTTACCGTTTATCGTTAAAGGAAAACTATCAATTACTTCCAGATAAGTAGGAATCATAAACGATGGCAAAAGTCCTGACAACCAATGTTTTACATCCTGAATATTTGTTGGGCAGTTTACTGTGATATATGCAACCAAAACTTTTTCGCCAACACTATCTTCATGAACTATTACCAATACTGAATTTATAGATTCGTATTGAGACAGTACGTTTTCAATTTCGCCTAGTTCAATTCTAAATCCGCGTAGTTTTATTTGATTGTCTTTTCTGCCTAAAAACTCTACCGTACCATCTTTTAACCATCTTCCTAAATCTCCAGTTTTATACAAACGTCTGTTTTCCTGGAATGGATGCGCGACAAATTTTTCGTGAGTTAACTCAGGTTGATTCAAATATCCTCTCGATAATCCTGTTCCTCCTAAACAAATCTCGCCAATTGCGCTTTTCGGTACCAATTGATTGTTTTTGTCCAGAATATAAACACTGCTGTTTGTTATCGGTTTCCCGATTGGTATATTATTATTGTTTCCTTTTTCTACTTTATGGGTTAATGAAAAAGTGGTGTTTTCTGTTGGGCCGTATCCGTTTATGATTTCTAACTCAGGATAATGACTTTTCAATTTGTTAATATGTACCGGAGATAACTTGTCACCTCCTGCTAATATGGTCGTTAAACCTTGAAATAGTCGAATATTTTCATCAACTAACTGATTTAATAATCCAACCGTAAACCACATTGTTGTGATAGACTCCTTTTGTATTATTTTTGATAAATCATCAGACAAAAGTTCATTTTCATCGCATAAAACTAATTTTCCACCATTTAATAACATTCCCCAATATTCAAAAGTGGTGGCATCAAATGAAAAGGAACCTGTAGACAATAAGATGGAACTCGGTGCTATATCGATATAATTCGGCTTTTTCACTAATCGAATTATGCCTCTGTCTTCTATTAAAACGCCTTTTGGCCGTCCTGTAGATCCTGAGGTGTACATCACATAAGCCAAACTGGATTGATCTCTTGAGCAGATGTCTTTTTCTTTAGAATAGTCTCCAATGCTGGATTCGAAATCGTAAATGAGTTCTGGTGTGATCACAACCTTACTTTTGGTATCGGATACGATGAAGTCTATTCGGTCTTGTGGATAATCCAAAGCGATTGGGACATACGCACAACCTGCTTTTAAAATACCTAAGATCGATATGATCTGCCAATGGCTTTTAGGCAGGGCTATAGCTATTAAATCTTCCAAATCCAATTCACTATGCTTCTCCAAATAATGACTGAATTGACTGCTCAGCTCATCCAACTCACTATAGCTTAATGAGATTTCACCATAGATCAATGCGGTCTTATCAGCAACCAATGCAACTTGCTCCTTAAACAAACCCAGTAAAGAAATCTCTTCTTCAAATATTGTCTCTGTTGTATTGTAATCCACTAACAGTTCGTGTTCCTCTAATGCATTTAAACATGAAATCGTGGAGAGGTCTTTTTCTGGAGAGGATACTAGTCCTTCTAGCATCTGCTCCATATGCAGCAATAGCTGCTCACATAGCCTTTTACTGAAAATATCACTATTGTATTCAATTGCTAGGCTTAAGCTATTTGACTCTTCGGTAAATGTAAATGTTAAATCATATTTACTTGACTGATTTTCAATCAATTTATCGTATTGATCCAAATCATTTTGAACTAAATTATTTTCATTTTGTACAGAAATCATTATGTCAAATAATGCACTTCTACTTAAATCTCTTTTAATATTAAGGTCATCTAACAGTTCATCAAAAGGGTAATCTTGGTGTTTAAAGGCATTAAGTGTATTTTCCTTAACCTTTCCAAAAAGAGTTTCAAAACTATCCCCTGACGTAAATGTAGTACGAAGTGCTAGGGTGTTTACATAAAAACCTATTTGATCGTGAAGCACAGAGTTGGTCCTTCCAGAAACCGGAATTCCTATAATAAATTCTTCTTGGCCTGTGTATTTATTTAATATTATATTTAGAAGGCTTAAACACCCCATAAACAAAGTGCCTTCATTGGCTTTGTATAACGTTTTGAATTGCTCATAAAGTGCCGTGTCGATTTTATGCTCTACTATTCCTCCATTATAGGTTTTTATTACCGGACGGGGGAAGTCTCCAAAATGGGATAGTGTTGGCAAATCACCTTTTAAATGTTCTAACCAATAGGTTTTATCTTTTTCTAAATGGCCATTAACCAGCTGTTCTTGCTGCCATACGGCATAGTCTTTATATTGAATTTCTAACGGTTTATTTTTAAGAGGCTGACCATTTTTTCTAGCGTTATAATTTTCTAATAATTCATTAATTATGACATTCATAGACCAGCCATCAGTAATAATATGATGCATTACAAAAGAGAAAATCCATTTATTGTCTCTCATGCGGATGAGTTTTCCTTTGAATAATGAATCCTTTTCTAAATTAAAAAGGGTGCTATATTCTTTTTCTATTATTTCTTTTAGCTTTTTCTCATTATTATCAACATCGATTTGCTTAAATGGAAAAATAAAATCCTCTTCTGATTGTATATATTGCCTAAGATCTCCATTTTCATCTTCCTTAAAAATAGTTCTAAGAATTTCATGTCGATTCATTAAATCTCGAAGCGAATTCAAAAAAGCGTCTACATCAATTTCATCATTTATTATTTGAATTCCGGGCATATTGTAAGATCTATTCGACTCATCTATTTGACTTAGCGCCCATAATCTGTTTTGAGATGATGACAAAGGATAGTTATTACTTTTTTTGGCAACTGGTATTTGTTTGTAATCTGTTATTTTAGAGGTTGAATATTGATTAATTAAACTAATTAAACTTTCTTTATTGGCTTTAATTTCATTTACTAACACTTCATTTAAAACTCCTTTAGGCGCTTTAATATCCAATGTATCGTTGACTACTTTTAAAGTAACTTTAAGTTTTTTCAGTTTTGTAAATAAATCGTAGCTCATATATATGTTTTTTTGTTTAAACTTTTATTTAGTAAATATGTTAAGATTATTCAAATATTTAAATTTATAGTACGTTTCTAGATAATAGGGTAGTAATAAAAAGTAATTAGCAACTCAATATTATATTATTAACCTTTTGGGTGTAATTAGTTTTGATGATAATCTTTCGTCTGTCTGAGTGAACCAAGCTTTTTAGAGTTTGTATTAGAACAAAAGAATATTATTAATTTTTTTATTAAGTTGTCCTATGTCTTCCAATTTAGTTGTTTTTTGTACAATACTATAATATTGATTTTAACTCATAAAACTATTTTTTTTTTAAATAGAAAAGGAATCATATACAATTTCATTTAAAAGTTTTACTTCAATTTTCAAATTCTCTTGTTGAATAAAAAGCTCATTTAATTTATTTAAATTGTTTTTTATTGTAGTATTTTCAATTAGACTTGTAACTTTATTTATCAATTGTTCCATTTCAACGTGGTTAACATCCATTTCATCACCTATCTGATTTTCTCTTATCAACATTGCATTTTCATATTGATCTCTTCCCATTGGAAAAGCCAACATTGGTACCTTTACATTTATAGCTTCTTTGATACTTCCTCCCCCTCCGTGTGTGATAAAAAGTTGTGCACTCTTTAAAACCTGTAATTGCGGTACCCAATTCATAAAAGTAATATTAGGTATATTTTTCTCTTCTATGTTCAATGCTTGCTCAAAATCACTATTTATAGACAGAATCAGATGATGATTAAGAAGTGCTTTTTCTTGCATCATCGCTATTAATAACTTGTAGAATTTTATGCTTTTTTCTTTATAAATATTTGACTGAGAACCTAATGATCCATATATTATTTTTTGTTTTTTTATTCGATTTAAAAGAGAAGACAATTTTTTGTCTTCTAGTTTTTCAGCACGAATATAAGGTCCTATAAAAAAAGTTCGATTATCATGTTTTATATTACCAAGTAAAATATCTAGCGGAAAATGATACAGAAAATGATAATTAACACATTCATCTATTTTTGTTTGATCAAAATTTGGACATTCTTTTTTTAAGAACTCATAAATTTTAAGGGGTAATAATCCTGAGAAATTCGAGAATTCCGCTTCTAAAAAGTCTTTAAATTGATTTAAAGGTCCCTTTTCTAAAATTTTTAATTCTGGAGCATTAGAAACAACAAATAATGGAACCTTATATTTTAAGGATAATAAAAATGCTTCCCATGGTAAAAAAAGAGTTGAAACAATGAGACAGGGGCTAAACTCTTCAATTAAATAATCCAAATGCCCATCAATAATTGAAAAATTGTAATTACTACTTCTTTTATTGTCGTTAATCAATTCTACTTTTGTATCTGCATTCTGAAAAATCACTAAATTCTTAAAACCTTCATCAATTATTAGTTGATGTTGTTTTTCAAATGTGATATAAATTGGGGTGTAACCTGAATCCATAAAATTGTCTGCCATCTTAAAGGTAGGGAAAATATGACCCGCTTCTGCATCCATTAAAAAGAAAATATTCATTGTTTAAATAATTATACTGTTTTTATCAAATAATGCTCTAATATCATTCATTATATTTAGCTGATTTGTCGACAAGGCATCTTCTAAATACGGGAGATTAATTTTACCTATTCCGTGTTCTCCTGATATTGTACCTCCCAATTCTAATGCTTTTAAGAAAATTGCTTTTACCCATACAACAATATTAACTTCCCATTGTTCAATGGTTTGTTTTTTATTTTGAAAGATATTGACATGAAAATTACCATCTCCAACATGTCCAAAAACCGTATAATTAAAATTAAATTTATTGGCTATAATGACAATTGCCTTATACATTTCATCAATTTTAGAACAAGGCACAACAATATCAACATCTCTAAAAAAAGTGTGATGTATTACAGCTTCTCCAACTTTTGAACGCATTTTCCATAATGCTTTTACTTCGCTTGGATTATCCGCTACACGAATTTCCTCTTCTGTATATTGATTAATGTGTTGGCTAATTTTCAAAGCTTCATCTAAGAGTTTGTCTGAATAATCTCCCTCTATCTCTATCCATAGAATTCCTTCCGTCGTCGATTTTATATGGTACGAATTGTCTAAATATTGTGATACTAATTTAAAGCCAACTCCATCAATAAATTCAATACTTGAAGCTGAGTACCCTTTTGCAAAGAATTGCTGAACGCATATAAATAAATTATCAATTTTAGAAAAAGGAGCCATTAACACTAATTCTTTCATTGGGGGCACTAATTTTAAAACGACTTTGGTAATAACTCCTAAAGTTCCTTCGCTTCCACTAAATAATTGAGTAAGATTATACCCTGTTGAATTTTTACTCACATTCTTTCCTGTCCAAATTATACGTCCGTCAGGGAGTACTACTTCTAAATTAACGACAAAGTTTTTAGTAGTCCCGTATTTTAATGATTTTGGACTACCGCTGGATACAGCAACGTTACCACCTATAAAACAAGAATCTGCACTACTAATATTTTGCGGAAAATTTAACCCTTCTTTTAAAACAGCATCTTTTACATCCTTAGTAATCACACCGGACTCAACTATAGCAATTCGATCAACCTTATTAATTTCAATAATTTTGTTTAGTCTTTCTAAAGAAAGTATAATCCCAGAATGAACAGATAATGCTCCACCACTTACCCCTGTACCTCCTCCTCTAACCGTTATCGCAGTTTTTGTTTCATTACAAATTGCAATAATTTTAGAAATTTCCTGAGTGTTTTTGGGTAATACTACTGCAGAAGGGATAGTTTCTTTATTAGAAGTGCAGTCTTTAGAATATTTATATAAAAGATCTGGTTTAGTTATTAAATATTTAGTTCCAACTATAGCCCTGATTTGGTCTAAAATACTAAGCTTATTTTCTATCATTATACTAATATTGCCTTTTTAGTTTTAATTCTTGTTCCATAGCGTCAAATAGTGCATGAATATTATCTAGTCCAAAACCATTATAATCATTTACACGTTGTACGATTTCATAAAAAAATGTAGCTCTATCTCCTATTGGGACAGTAAAAATTTGAAACAATAAGGCACCATCTACCACATCACATAATACTCCATGTTTTCTTAGAATATCGACATCCAATTGTGGGTGTTTTTTTTCAAGTTTATCATAATATGATTCAGGATATTTTGTAAACTTCACACCATTTTCTCTTAGAGCTTCTACTGATTTAAATATATTATTAGACTCAAAAGCAATATGTTGTATTCCAGTACCATAGTTTTGATCAATAAATAACTGTACTTGTGTATTTACTCCATGTTCTGGCTCGACTAAAACATTATTTATAGATTTGTTTTCGGATTGTAATACTTTTAAAAGCATTCCTATTTTCTTTCCATTTTCTTGTCTTTCATCAAATTCTAAAACTGTTTTTGATAGAAAAATATTATTGAAATAATTTTCCCAAAGTGTAATTTCATTTAAACGTAAGGCACAAGCTATATGATCAATTTTCTTTAATGCAGAATCTTTATAATCAAAATCCCATTCTTTTTCAACGTTTTTATAACCTGGAAGAAAATCTCCATTGTAATTGTCATAATTAATTAAAACAATTTCATTATCATCGAACATTTTTAATGAGGCCTGTTCTACAAAACCCATATCATCTGATGTTAAATGTGGATGTTCTATTGGTATTGCGCCATTTTTCATAGCTCTTCCAAAGAATTCCTTTACATTATCAACATTAATAGCCATTCTCTTAATTCCATTTCCATGTAAGTCTACAAATGATACTATTTTATAGGAACTAGGTTGTGATGCAGATGTGATTACAAGTTTTATATCATTCTTAACAATATAATATGAACAACGATCTTTAACACCCGTTTCTGGACCAGCATAAGCGATTACTTTAAAACCTAATGCTTTTACATGCCAGTAAACAACCATTTTTGCCATACCTACATAATACTCTATAAAATCGTACTCTATTTTTAAAAGATCAGATACTATTATTTCATTTTTGCTTTTCATCGTTTAACTCTTATTGGTTGTTTATTTTTGTTTCTATAAAATTTGCTAGTCGTTCTATGCCTATTTTCATCTCTTCTAGAGAGAGATTACTGAATGCTAATCGTAATTCTTTTTCTCCGCCTTCATCTAAGTAAAAAAAAGACATGGGCGTAAAAATGACTTTAAATCTTTCTGCACAATCCCATACATCTTGTTTTGTAACATGAAAAGGAAGCATTATTTTAATAAAAAAACCACCTTCTGGTTTATTCCATTTTATATGTTTAGCCCAAGTATATTTTTCAGTATCGAAAGTCTGTTCAAGACATTTTAAGAGGTGATCTCTCTTTGTTTTCATGCCAAGTATTTTTTCTTGATTTAGTTCTTTCAGAGAATATTTATTCTGCCTTAACAACCCACCAAACATGGCTTGAATTATTGATGGCGTATTTACTGTGATGTATCCTTTTGTCTTTGCCATTAAATCACTCAATCTCACTATTTCCCCGTTAACAGATATTGATTGAGTTACTACCATTATTGAAAGACGTAGGGAAGGATATAAAGTTTTTGAAAGTGATCTTAAGTAAATAACTCTATTGCTTTTGTCTAATGATTTTAGGGAAGGATATTCCTTGTCTTCATATGAAAAATCGCCATAGGCATTATCTTCAAAAATTAAAAAATTATAGGTTTCGGCTAATTCTAATAATCGATATCTATTTGCTAAAGACATTGCTATTCCTGTAGGGTTTTGGAAATTTGGAATAACATATACTACTTTAACATTTTTATCTATACTACGGTAGTACTGAATTTTTTCTTCTATTTTTTCTAATGAAATACCTTCGGAAGTAACAGGAATTCCGTCTATATCATATCCGTTAATTTTCGAAAAATGTGTTATTCCAACATAGGCTGGATCTTCTACTAAGATAATATCTTTGTCTTTATCACATACAGTCATTATCCCCATTGCAATACTTTCCTGCGCGCCAACAGTAATTATTGTATCTTCAGGATCGGCTTGTATAGATTCGTCTATCAATAGATATTTTGCTATTTCATTATTTATTATCCCTTTAGTTCTATTATATTGTCCTAAATCGTTTAGAACTTCTTTTTCTGTTATTCCCTTATCTAAAGCTACTGTTTTTATAAAAAAATTGAGGTATTCTGAAAATTTTTCAATATTAAAATAATTGGCATCAGGACGCCCGGATGCAAATGAGATTGCTTTTGGATATTGTAATTGAACTTCGTTAAGGAAACCCATAACATCTTCGCCTAAATTGGTCAATAGTGGATTTACGACATCATATGTATGAGTCGAAAGAGTTTTTTCAATCATATTTAGTATTTATTTAAAACGGTATTTAGAATTGATATCATTGTTCAGCTTTTTATATGATATAATTTTCAAAATCACTTTCTTCTAGTTCTTCCGTGTTTACCCATATCATTTTGTCTATCTCATCAGACAGGTGTTCTATTGTTAGATTATTAAATATTGTTAACAGATTAAGCCTTAAATTAAATTCTCTGTGGATATTACTAATTACTCTTGTAGCTTTTAAGCTACGCCATCCTAAATCAAATAAATTATCTTTTATTCCGATTTTATCAACTTCCAGGATTTGTTTCCAAAATTTAATTAGTTTTTTATCGATTTATTTCCTTGGCTCAACATATTTAACATGCGTTTGCATTTCAATATCTTTAAAAAATTATTTTTTAAGATCAATCTTATCATTAGTATTTATTTTAATTGAAAAAATGTGATGGCATAATCTTTATTAAGGATCTTGTATGTAAATTTCAGTTTTATTATTAGGCTTGCCTATGATATTCCCTTTCATTACTCTCCAACTCTTTTATTATTTTGCTTGGCCTCGGTCTTTTAATTTTCATATAACAATATCATCTGTTTCTACACCTTTACTATTTATAGCCGTATTAACCCAAATTACATTATCTATTTCATTAGATAAATCTCCTAAAATAGGTGCTTCAAATAATAGAGATATATTAAATTCTACTTGAAAATGTTTATAAATTTCTGCAATTAAACGTGTCGCTTTTAAACTATGTCCTCCTAACTCAAAGAAGTTATCGGTTATACCTATTTTTTCTATTCCTAATACCTCTTGCCAGATCTCTGCTAATTTCTCTTCGGTTTCGTTTCTTGGAGCTACATATTCTCTTTTAATAATGTCTTCACCTGAGATGCTCGGCAGGGCCTTTCTATCTATTTTTCCATTTGAAGTTAAGGGTAGGTTTTCTAATATGACATAAAAACCCGGAACCATATAATCAGGTAGTCTGCTTTGTACAAAATTTCGCAATTCTAATTTATCTACATTGATGTTCGATACTAGATAAGCTACCAATACTTTCTCCTGATTGTTTTCTTTTACTTCAACAACTACTTGTTTTAAATCCTCTGAATACTGCGAAATGGTATTCTCTATCTCTCCAAGCTCAATTCTGTATCCGCGTATTTTTACTTGCTGATCTTTTCTACCTAAAAACTCAATATTACCGTCGGCTAACCAACAACCTAAATCTCCAGTTTTGTATATTCTACCGCTTAAATCAAATGGGTTTTTGATAAATTTTTCTTCTGTTAACTCTAGTTGATTTATATAACCTCTTGTAACTCCGTCACCTCCTACACATATTTCCCCTACTATTCCCAATCCACAAGCTTGATTATACTCATCAAGAATATATATACTTGAATTTGGATTAGGACTTCCTATTAAGGCTCCGTTGTATTCATTATCTTTTGAAGTACTATGATAATGATGAGCCGTAACAAATATCGTACTCTCTGTTGGCCCATAAAGTTCGTGTATGGCTGCATTTGGAAAGACTTCTCTCATTTCTTTTAGAATACTTGTAGGAACTGCATCTCCTCCTATAAACAGGTTATTAATTCCTTGAAATTGATACTGCGTATTTGTGCTTTTTATATAATGCAATACTTGAGTCATTAACGCCGGTACAGCATGAAATGCATTTGCCTTTTTCATGCATTGCGTTAAATAATTTATGTCTTTAATGTTATTATTGCTTAAAATTGTAACTGTTCCTCCTGTCGCTAAAGGATATAACAATTCAAATAAAGAAATATCAAAGGCATTAGATGATAATAATGGTAATCTTAATTTTTCAATACTAAATTCTTTTTTGCAACTTTCAATAAACGACACTATATTTTTATGTTCAACCATTACACCTTTGGGTTTTCCTGTAGTTCCCGATGTATAAATAATATAAGCTAAATCATTTTGTAACAATCTTATTTTAAAATCATTATGTAATGGCCATATTTCGGTTTTATTTTTAAACTGGCTTATTTTTTCTTCATCGATTATCACTTTACAGTTACAATCTTCTACAATAAATTGAATTCTTTCTTTTGGATAATTTATATCAACAGGAACATATACTCCACCAGATTTTAATATTCCTAACAAGGCTATAATAATCCATTCTGTCTTCTCTAGTTTAACAACAACAGTGTCTCCTAACCCAATTTCATAATTACTTTTTAAATAATGAGCGAATTGATTAGATTTTTCTTCTAATGTTTTATATGTTATGCTTTTGTCTTCATAAACCACCGCAATTTCATTAGGTGTTTTTTTTGTATATTCTTCTAAAAGAGTAATTAGATTATTTGCTTTATTATTTACTAATGTATCATTATTAAAATCTATTATTATTTGTTGCTTTTCTTCTTTTGAGACATAATCTAGTGTGTGAATAATAATATTAGGATCTTTGGCAATGGCTTCAATACAATTTTTAAAATGCGCTTTTAATCTTTCTATTACTAAAGCATCATAGATTTGACCATTATAAGTAAACCTGATGTCTAAACTATCCTTTCCTGGAACAACAGCAATTGTAAAATCATAATTATTATGCTCATAAATTTCAGATTCTAATACTGAAAATTCCTGTTCTGACTCAACTATTAAATTATCATCTATAGGAAAATTTTCAAAGACTAAAATATGATCAAATAAATCTCTTCCTAAATCACTCTCTCCTAATACGTCACTTAATTGAATGTAATGATGATAGGTACTGTTAATTGACTGCTGCATAACTTGTTTAAAAAGTTCTTTTGCTGTCATATTCTTTTGCGATTGTATACGAACAGGAATTGTGTTTATAAATAGTCCTATTATTTTTTCAACCCCTATTATTTCAGCTGGTCTACCAGATACTACAGAACCGAAAACAACATCATTAGTTCCATTATATTTTCCTAAAAGAATCCCCCAAATTGTTTGAATAAAAATGTTTTCTGTTATTCCCAGATTCGCACAAACATGCTCTATTTCATTTCTTACTGATCCTTCAATTTTTAAAGTAATTTCTTTAGAAACAGATCCTTTACTGGCCACTGTTTTTTTAGGAGGTGAACTTTTGGTTTCATAATTTAATAAATAGTTTTTCCAATATTCTTTTGATTTGGACACATCTACTTTTTCGAGCCATTGTATATATTTCGAATAAGGAACAACTTGATCTAATACTGGTTTTTTATTGATCTTTAAATCATTATAAATCTGAAAAAAATCTTTAATTAAAATACTTATACACCATCCGTCCATTAAAATATGGTGTTGGCTCCAAACCAATTCGTATGTTTCGGTTTCTATTTTCAAAATACTTATTCGCATTTGTGAGCCTCTGCTCAAATCAAATCCTTTATTTCTATCTTTTTCCTTAAACTCTTGAAAGGAAAAGTCTGGAATTAAGCTTACATCTTCATAAGAAAATGTTGACTCTCCTACTTTTTTAACCACCTGCAGAACTTCTTCTCCAAATTTATGGGTAAAAAAAGTTCTTAGAGCGGCATGTCTATCAACCAAAACTTCATAGCTTTTTTCTAGTAAAGCTATATCTAAACATCCTTTTAACCGATAGCTTACTTGCTCAAAGTAGGATGTTGGAGAGGCTAACCAATGATAATACATTCCCTTTTGTAAAGGACTTAACGGATATACATCTTCCATTTTATTGAATTTTGTTTAATTGCTCTAATTCTTTCATGCTCAATCCTTTAAATGTAAAATCAGAAGGAGTTGTATAGACTACTTTTTCCATCGATAATTCTTCAATTAATCCTATTAAATTAATTTTACTTTGTTTTATTATTTCCTTTATGGTTTCATCATAAAATTGATCTTGACTATAACTTATATCTATATTTACACATCCATCAGATATTATTGCTTTTATATCTAAAAGCTGCTCTCTTTTCATTATTAATGAACTCTCATTCCCTTTATATTTGTCTATTATCTCAAACAATTTTGCGCCTTGCTTTATCTCTATACTATCGTTAGAATTCCCTAAATAGTTAAAAGAAACCTCAGGGTTTAGATTATATTCTTTTGATGCTAAATATTTTAAAACGCCATAGCCAATTCCCTTATTAGGCACTCGCCTTAAAGTATCCTTAACCGATATTAATTCTAAAATATTTTTGTCTTCTTTTAGGCTAAAGACGACTGGATACATAGACGTAAACCACCCTATTGTTCTACTTACATCTATATCTACATCAATATTCTCACGTCCATGGGCTTCCATCCAAATAGCCACTTCTTGAAGGTGAAAAGTTTTTTTAATGGCAGTTACACAACTCGTTAATAAAATTTCATTTATTGCTGTACCGTATGCTTTATTACATTTAGTTAATAAAACTTCTGTTAACTCTTTGTTTAAACTATACGATTGAGTTGATTCATCCTTCACAAAATTATTTCCACTGTCTTTGTCTAAAGGAATTTTATCTATTGCTATTGAATTCACTGATGACCAGTAGGATTGTTCTTTTTCTAAAGCCGCACTCTTAGAATACCTTTGCAGTTCTTTTTGCCAATGAACAAATGAATCTGTTTTTAACGGTAATTTTAAAGTCTCACCTAACATATATTGATTAAACAATACATCTAAATCTTCGAGTAAAATTTTCCAAGAAACAGCATCAATTACCAAATGATGAATAACAATTAATAAATGGTCGCCAGCTTCACCTTTAAATAATCCTAGTTTTAATAGTGGCCCTTCATTTATGTTGATACTAGATTGTAATTGTTCGCATTTTTCATGAAAACTCTCCAAATCATTATAATTCCATTGTTTCAAATCAAATTTTAACTCTTCACCATGATTCTTCTGCATCCAAACATTTGATGCAGATTTATGATAAGTCATTCGTAAAGCATCGTGATGCTGCATTATTTTGTCAAATACTTTTCGAACACCTTCTTCCTTAATTCCTTCACTATTAAACAACAGTATTGATTGATTAAAATGATGATAATTTATTAGGTGTTTTTCGAAGAAATAAAACTGTATTGGATTTAAGCCAACCTCTTCTTTTACGGTTTCTTGAGAAATCGTTCCATCTACTTTTTTAACTATTCTGGACAAATCTTCTATAATTGGATTTAGTAAGATATCTTGAATCGTTAAGGAAAGGTTTCTTTGTTTTAAGCGAGCAACTATTTGAATTGATTTTATAGAATCTCCTCCCATAATGAAAAAATCATCTTTAATTCCTATTTTTTCTTTTCGAAGCACTTCTTCATAAACACCTACTATTATTTCTTCTATTTCGTTCCTTGGTGAAACATAGGTTTCTTGATTTTTTAAATCTGAATCTTCTGGGTTTGGTAGTGCTTTTATATCTATTTTGCCATTAGTAGTGAGCGGAAATGCATCTAATTGTATAAAATATGTTGGTATCATATAATTAGTTAATGTTTTCTGCAACATGTTACGTAAGGATTTTAATTCTATTTCTTTATCGCTTATTAAATATGCTACTAATTCATCATTATTTCCGGATACTGCTTTTACTACTACAACTGCTTCTTTTACAACATTTAAACTATTTAAAGCATGTTCTATTTCTCCTATTTCGATACGATGACCTTTTATTTTAACTTGATTATCTTTCCTTCCAATAAATTCTAAAACACCATTAGAAAGTAGCCTTCCATAATCTCCAGTTTTATATATTTTTTCGTGTTCATTTCTGTATGGATTAGTAATAAAATTTTCAGCAGTTAATGCTTCTCTTTTTAAATATCCTCTTGCCACACTATTACCTCCTATACAAATTTCACCTGGTATTCCTATGCCACATAATTTATTTTTATTGTCTAATATTTGAGAATATGAGACTTTATTTGGTGTACCTATCAATGCACCATTATAATTATTTTCACTATGTTTTTTTAAGTAATGGTTTGCAGTAACAAACACTGTTGTTTCTGTAGGTCCATATAACTCATAAATTGACGCCCTTGGAAACACTTCGTGCATTTCTTTTAGTACACTGGTAGAAACTTTATCGCCTCCTATAAACAAATCTGAAATTCCATAATATTCTTCTACTTCTCCTGTGTTTTTTATATGAGCTAATATTTGTGACATTAGCGCTGGTACAGCATGAAATGCATTCACATTTTTCAGAATATCTGCTAATAAGTACATGTCCCTAATATGTTCATTCGGAAGCATTAACACAGTACCTCCTGTTAGCATAGGATAAAAAGATTCAAATAAAAAGATATCAAAGGCATTAGATGCCAATAAAGGCATTTTCATATTAGAAAGCCCAAACCTACTTTTACAGCTTTCAAGAAAAGCAACGACATTTTTATGCTCAATCATCACTCCTTTGGGTTTTCCAGTAGATCCTGAAGTATAAATGACATACGCTAAATCACTAGGTGTATTTATAAAAGAAATGGCATCTTCTTTATAATAATGCGTTTCATTTTGGAAAGTTAAAATCTCCTCTTCATCTATAAGTACTTTACAAGAGCTATCTTCTAACATATAATCAATTCGTTCTTGAGGGTAAGATGGATCTAAGGGCATATAAGCGCCTCCAGATTTTAAGACACCTAACATTGCAATGATTATCCATTCATTACGCTCCAGCTTAATACCGACTAAATCTTCTTGCTGAATTTTATATTTATTTCTTAAATAATTTCCTAGTTGATTTGATTTTTCTTGAAGATCTTTGAATGTATATTCTTTTTCTTCAAATAATAAAGCAATCGCATCAGGGGTTTTGTTTGCTTGATCTTCAAAAAGTGATACTATGGTTTGTTCTTCATCATATGGCGAAGACTTAGCTCCAAAATTATTAAGCAATTGTTCCTTTTCAAAATCATTTATATACTCTAAATCGTTTATCGACTTATTTGGTTGGGCAATAATACTTTCTGTAACCTGTAGAAAATGTAAAGCGATTCGTTCTGCCGTTTCTTCATAAAACAAATCTGAATTGTATTCTAAACTTAACCATAAGCCATCAGAACTCTGGTTAAAATTAAATGTTAAATCAAATTTTGTGACTTTAATAATTGTTTCATTATAGCTCTCTATTTGCAAACCTGGGAATGATCTATTTTCACTACTTATGACTGTATTTTGTAATGCTACAAATACATCAAATAAAACATTCCTACTCATATCTCTTTGTAAATCTAATTGACCTACTAATTCATCAAATGGATATATTTGATGCTCAAGACCTCCTAAAGCTATTTCTTTAACTTTTTTTAATAGATCCAAGTAACTGTCATTTCCTTTAAATTGAGATCTTAACGCTAAAGTATTTGTATAAAACCCAATTTGGTTTTCTAAATCTGAATGTGTTCTACCTCCTACTGGACTACCTATAATAATATCATTTTGATTAGTATATCTGTATAAAAGTATATTCACTATTGCTAATAGACTCATATACAACGTACCACCTTCTTTTACACTTATTTCTTTTAAAGCTTCTATTGTTGTTTTAGGAAGTTGTTTATTAATAGTACCTCCATTAAATGTTTTAATTATTGGTCTTTTTTTATCGGTAAGAAGATTTAATACTGGTATTTCTCCTTCAAATTGTTTCAACCAATAATATTTATGTTCCTCACTATCATTCTCTTGTAATTGTTTCTGTTGCCAAGAAGCATATTCTTTGTATTGTATACGAAGTGGAGTTAATGGATTTTCTTCTCCTTTAATAAAGGCGTTATACAACACAAATAGCTCTTTTGTTAAAATATCCATTGACCATCCATCACTAATGATATGATGTATTACATAACAAAATACCCATTCATTATTTTCTACCTGTAATAGAGTACATTTTAATAAATCATCAGAAGAAAGATTAAATTTATAATTACATAATTTATCTATAGTTTGTTCTACTTTATCTCTTTTTCCTTTATCTTCTGTTAAGTTTTTAAAGGTAATTTTATTTTTAACGTCCTCCTGTTCTTTAATAAACTGCTTAATTTCTCCATTTTCATCTTCTTTAAAATTAGTCCTTAAGCTTTCATGACGAAGTATTAACGTATGATAGGCTAAATTAAATGCTTCTAAGTTCAACTCACCTTTAAAAACATAAACCTCTGGCATGTTATATGTTACATTACCATCTTCCATCTGGCTTAAAACCCAAACTCTCCTTTGAGAAGATGATAATTCATAATTTTCATGTTTTTTTATTACTGGAATCTGTTTATCTCCTGCTATTTTAGATGTTGAATATTGTTCAATTAATTCAATTAAACTTTCTTTATTGACTTCGATTTCATTTAATAACTCTTTATTTATAACTCCTTTAGGTGCTTTAACATCTAATTTGTCATTAACTAATTTTATAGTAATATTAAGTTTATTTAACCTAGTGAGTAAATCATTAACTATGTCTATATTTTTAATTTCATTATTTTTAACTTCATTTATAACTTTAACTTGGTCTTCTAATGATTGAATTTCATAAATATCTTTTAGTTCTAATTTTATATTAAACTCTCTATCAATTAAGCTAATTAATCGTATTAATTTTAAACTATCACCACCTAAATCAAAGAAACAATCTTTAACCCCTATCCTCTTTTTGTTAAGTACCTCTTGCCATATCGTTACCAATATTTCTTCCTCTACTGTTCTTGGAGCCATGTACGCAACTCCACTCTCTAATCCCGCAATTTCCATGGATAACAAGGCCTTCGTATCGATCTTTCCGTTGGGAGTTCTAGGAAATGAGGATACTTGTGTGTAGTTGGATGGAATGGCATAACTTGGTAATACACCTCCTAGATATTGCTTTAGTTCCAATATATTTAAAGCGTCATCTCCCAGTACATAAACATACAATTCATTATCGCCAGAGGGGTTGTCCTTAGCCAATACTACTGCAGATTCTATTAATTTATAACTTTCTAAGGCATATTGAACCTCTCCTAGTTCTATGCGATAACCCCGAATTTTTACCTGATCATCTTTCCGGCCTAAAAACTCAATCTCTCCCTTCGCATTCCATCTCCCCAAATCGCCAGTCTTATACATCTTCCCTCCAACACTAAACGGATCAGCCACAAACTTCTCTTTAGTTAATTCTGGGCGATTTAGATAACCTTTGGTAACTCCATCACCTCCTATACATAGTTCTCCGATTACTCCAATCGGAACCAAGGCATCTTCTTTGTTCAATATGTAGATATAGCTATTGGCTATTGGTTTTCCTATGGTTGATTTAACTTTATCACCTGCCACATATTTATGGACACTACTCCATACTGTACATTCCGTTGGACCGTATTCATTGAATAAACTACAGCCAGACTGCCCTATGGTGCTATCATAATGGTCTGATATTAGACTTATTGGACAATGTTCTCCTGCTACTGTAACCTCTTTTAATGAACTTGAGTCAACTTCTGACAAGGAATTTAATAGTAAACGATAATATGAGGGAACGGTTAATAAGTGACTAATCTGCTCGGTGATGATATAGTCAGCAATAAAAGGGACATTGCTTATGTCGGAACCCTTTGTCACACACAATTGTCCACCAGTGCTCAAAGTACTGAAAATTCCGGCTACGGAACTGTCAAAGGCTATAGAGGACAATAACAAAAAACGGTCTATTTTTCCGTACACGGATTCGCGTGGAGCCAATGAGTGAATTAAGTTACCATGGGACACTAAAACGCCTTTAGGGTTTCCAGTTGAACCTGAAGTGTATATAATATACACCAAATCTTTTACCTTGATAGATATTGATGGTGCATGCTTGGAGTTTGATAGCCCTAATAACTGTAGATCCATGGCGAACAGGTCCCCGCTATAATAGTTTAAATCAAAGATGTAATCTGATTGAGTAAGTAATACTTTTACATTAGTATCTTTAAGAATAAATTCTTTTCGGGAAACAGGATAATCAGGATCGATAGGCACATAGGCTCCACCTGATTTTAAAACCCCTAAAATCCCAATAAACATCAGCTCTGAACGATCCATCATAATACCAATTAAATCATTCCCAGAGACACCATATTCTTCTATTAAATAGTGCGCTAATTGATTAGAACGGTCTTCTAGTTCCTGATAACTTAAGCGAATCCCTTCATAATATACAGCTATGGCTTCTGGGGTCTTTTTTACCTGTTCCTCTATGAGGGTAACTATTGTAGTTGAACTATCATAAGGAATTTTCAAAGCGTTAAAACTTTCTAATAGATGATTCGCTTCTTGCTCTGTTAGGCAACTTAGCTCTGATATAGATGTTTTTGAGCTCGCTAGCATCTCATTTAATAACTGTTCTAAATGAGTATGTATTTGGACTATCCAATCATAATCAAAAACATCCGTGTTATAGATTGTACTGATATGAATACCGTCTTCGCTTTCTAAAAAGTTAAATACAAGGTCAAAAATACTCTTGTGGGATACCTCTCCTTCATAGTAGGTTACGGACAGGCCTTCTAATTTTTGTGAGGTGATCTTCTCTGTACTTGTTTTGTTTTGAACGATTACTTGCACATCAAACAAGGGGTTGCGGCTCATATCGCGTTGTAAACCTAAACCCGACACTAAGTCATCAAAGGGGTATAATTGGTGGGCATGGGCATCTAAAACGACTGTCTTGACCTTTGATAATAGTTCTTTAAAGTTATCTTCTTTGCTGAATTGGGTCCTTAAGGCCAGGGTATTGACATAAAATCCTATCTGATCTTCTAAATCTCTATGATCACGACCTGCTATAGGACTACCGATTATTATATCTTCTTGGAAGGTGTAATGGTAAAATAATGCGTTCACTGCGCTTAGCAGACCCATAAATAGCGTGGCTTCTTCTTTTTGCAATAAAGCAGCCAAAGTATTACTTAATGTTTTAGAAAGCTTACTGTTAAAAACACCGCCATTATAAGTCTTTATTCCTGGACGTACCTTACCACCCGATAGGTCTAAAACGGGCAATTCCCCTGAAAATTGATTGAGCCAGTAGTCCTTATCCGAACTAGAATCACTAAGAGTATTCAGTTGCCAAGAGGCATAGTCCTTGTATTGGATTTGTAAGGGAGGTAAAGAGTATGTTACTCCTGTTACTAGACTGTTGTAAAGCATCAAGAGTTCCTTAATCATTATTTCCAAAGACCAGCCATCACTTATTATATGGTGTATAACACTACTAAATATCCAGTTGTCTTCCGATATTTGATATATGTCAACGCGTAACAAAGGCCCTTTTGACAGATCAAATGGGTTTTGTAATGTCTTGGATAATGCAAACGAAAGGTCAGCCTCTGAGAACTTACGGGCATCTACAGTTCGCAAACTGAAATCCACGGATGCAATAGGCTGTATGTATTGATGAATATCTCCTGCGACATCCTTCTTAAAATAGGTGCGTAAGATTTCATGTCGTGATATTAAGGTCTTGAAGGACTGCTCTAACAAAGATAACTCTAAATGCCCCTTAAAGACATACACCGCCGACATGTTATAAGCGATATTAGCGTCTTCAAATTGACTCATAATCCATAAACGCCTTTGCATCAATGATAAGGGATAAGAATCTTGTACCTCCAGTCGGGGGATGGAATAGTATTTCTCTGATGTTTTGGAGGATATCAACGCACTTTGTGATTGTAAATCTGGATGGTTGAAGAATTCTAATAATCGGAGTTTTACATTGAATTCCTTATGAATCCTGCTCATTAGTTTTGTAGCCTTGAGACTATGCCCTCCTAATTCAAAAAAGTTGTCTAACAATCCTACCTGAGGGACATTGAGTATCTCCATCCACAGCTCACTCAATTTCTTCTCTATTTCATTCTCTGGTGCAACATATAAATCATTGTTCGGGAGCATTCCAGTGATGCCTGGCAGATTAGTTCTATCGATTTTGCCATTAACCGTTAATGGAAATCTCTCCAGAACATGTATGTAGCTCGGTACCATGTAAGAAGGTAATCTTCGCAACAACCAATCGCGTAAAACACTTTCTGCTATTGCTTCTTCGCTGGTAATGTATCCTAATAACAGCTTATCACCTTGACTTTCCTCTACTATTACTAACGTAGAATTCACCCCAGGATAGGTACTCAATAGGTGTTCAATCTCACCTAATTCTATACGGTAGCCTCTGAGCTTTATTTGGGTGTCTTGCCGTCCTATAAATTCAATATCGCCATTTTGATTCCTTTTTACTAAATCTCCTGTCTTATATAAACTTTGTCCTGGGATAAAAGGAGAAGCTATAAATTTTTCTTCTGTTAGATCCTCTAGATTTAAATACCCTCTTGAAACTCCAGAACCCCCTATATAGAGTTCGCCGACTACGCCTTTTGGAACCAAAGACATGGTAGAATCCAATATGTAAGCGGTACTATTGCTTATGGGTTTCCCTATTGGAATTGTATATGTTCCTTCACCTACTTCCTGTACTGAATAACTGGTTGAAAAGGTTGTGTTCTCTGTTGGTCCATACCCATTTATGATTTCCATCGAGGGGTATCTTGAACGTAATTTCCTAATGTGTACATGTGAAAGACGATCCCCTCCTGATAATAGAGTCGTCAAGCCTTCAAATACATCTATGGCATCGTCTATTAGTTGATTAAGTAAGCCACAAGTAAACCACATCATAGTAACTCCTTTGGCTTTTATAAAAGAAGATAAATCTATAGTAGACAAGAAGAGATCTTCTTCGCTTAAGATCAATGTCCCACCATTTAATAGCATTCCCCAATATTCAAAAGTGGTGGCATCAAATGAAAAGGAACCTGTAGACAATAAGATGGAACTCGGTGCTATATCGATATAATTCGGCTTTTTCACTAATCGAATTATGCCTCTGTCTTCTATTAAAACGCCTTTTGGCCGTCCTGTAGATCCTGAGGTGTACATCACATAAGCCAAACTGGATTGATCTCTTGAGCAGATGTCTTTTTCTTTAGAATAGTCTCCAATGCTGGATTCGAAATCGTAAATGAGTTCTGGTGTGATCACAACCTTACTTTTGGTATCGGATACGATGAAGTCTATTCGGTCTTGTGGATAATCCAAAGCGATTGGGACATACGCACAACCTGCTTTTAAAATACCTAAGATCGATATGATCTGCCAATGGCTTTTAGGCAGGGCTATAGCTATTAAATCTTCCAAATCCAATTCACTATGCTTCTCCAAATAATGACTGAATTGACTGCTCAGCTCATCCAACTCACTATAGCTTAATGAGATTTCACCATAGATCAATGCGGTCTTATCAGCAACCAATGCAACTTGCTCCTTAAACAAACCCAGTAAAGAAATCTCTTCTTCAAATATTGTCTCTGTTGTATTGTAATCCACTAACAGTTCGTGTTCCTCTAATGCATTTAAACATGAAATCGTGGAGAGGTCTTTTTCTGGAGAGGATACTAGTCCTTCTAGCATCTGCTCCATATGCAGCAATAGCTGCTCACATAGCCTTTTACTGAAAATATCACTATTATATTCTATTACTATACTTAAGCTATTTGACTCTTCGGCAAATGAGAATAACAAATCAAATTTACTTCCAAAATGTTGTTCATTTTTATAAGGTGATATAGATAGGGAAGTTCCTTCTAGTACATCTGCTATTTGTTTTTCTTTTGAATCTTGAACTACCAGCATTATGTCAAATAATGCGCTTCTACTTAAATCTCTTTTAATATTAAGGTCATCTAACAGTTCATCAAAAGGGTAATCTTGGTGTTCGAAGGCATTAAGAGTATTTTCCTTGACCTTTCCGAAAAGAGTTTCAAAACTATCCCCCGATGTAAATTTAGTTCGAAGTGCCAGGGTGTTTACATAAAAACCTATTTGATCGTGAAGCACTGTGTTAGTCCTTCCAGAAACTGGACTTCCTATAATAAATTCTTCTTGGCCTGTATATTTATGTAATATTACATTTAGAAGGCTTAGACACCCCATAAACAAAGTGCCTTCATTGGCTTTGTACAACGTTTTGAATTGCTCATTAAGTGCCGTGCCGATTTTACGCTCTACTATTCCTCCATTATAGGTTTTTATTACCGGACGGGGGAAGTCTCCAAAATGGGATAGTGTTGGTAAATCACCTTTTAAATGTTCTAACCAATAGGTTTTATCTTTTTCTAAATGCCCATTAACCAGCTGCTCTTGCTGCCATACGGCGTAGTCTTTATATTGGATTTCGAGTTCCTTTTTTGAGTCAACTCTATTTTCGCCTAGTAATTTATATTGCCCTATCAATTCATTCATCATGACATCAATAGACCAGCCATCACTTATAATATGATGCATCACAAAACAAAATATCCATTTTTCATTAGTTAAACGAATTACAACACCTCTTAATAGAGGGCCTTCTTCTAAATCAAATAGTAATGCACATTCTTTTTCTATGTAAGTTTCTAATTTCTGCTTATAAGTATTGATTCCTCTAAAATCTATCTCTACTAACGAAAAATTTATATCTTCAATGTTTCTTATATACTGCTTTACATTCCCTAGTGTATCTTCTTTGAAAACTGTTCTAAGGATTTCATGACGGTATATTAAATTTTTAAAAGATTGATTTAATAATTCATAACTAAACTCACCCGTTAATTCATAGATACTAGGCATATTATAAGAAATACTAGCACGATCTACTTGACTTAATGTCCATAACCTTTGTTGAGATGATGATAAAGGGTATCCATTTAATTGTGGAGTTTTGTGTATTGTGTTTTTTATATAATTTGAATTATCAAGGCTTCCATTTTCTAAAATAATTTCAGTTAACTCTTCTTTTCTTGCCTTTATTTCTGCAATTAAGTTTTTATTAATATCAGTTCCATTAGTAAACACTTTTAGTTTACCATCTATAACTTTTAATAATAAATTATTCTCTTGTATTTTATTTAATAAATCTTTCATTAATCTATATTTATTTCTTGAAGTTCTTTGTTTTCAGATAACTCTTTTTGCTGTAACATAAATTTCACATGTTCGGAAATTCCAGATATTGTAGGGTCTTCAAAGATTTTTTTTATCTTAATTTTAACTAGAAACAATTCATTAATTTTATTTATAAGCCGTGTAGTTTTTAAACTTTCACCTCCTAAATCGAAAAAATTATCGTAAATTCCGATGGATTCTTTTTCAAGTAAATCTTTCCAAACTTGCGTTATCTTAATTTCAATTTCATTTCTTGCTGGCGCAAATGAGATTCCAGATTCTAAAAGACTTCCATTTTGTTCATGAAGAGCTTTTTTCTCGATTTTCCCATTCGTATTTAATGGCATTTTATCTATTTTAATATATTTGGCAGGAATCATATAATCTGGCAATATTCTATTCAGATACCTTCTTATATCGAGTATATTAAGTTCTTCTTTCACTACAAAATAGGCTACCAATTCTTTTATTCCTTCACTATTTAAAGCTACTAAAACGGCTACACTTTCTACGGCAGGATGATTTTGCAAACTATTTTCAACCTCTCCTAATTCTATTCTATATCCTCTAATTTTTACTTGGTCATCTTTTCTTCCTATAAATTCAATATTTCCATCTGGAAGCCATTTTCCTAAATCACCTGTTTTATAGGTTCTACCGTGAAATTCACTTGTAATAAATTTTTCTGAAGTTAGTTGGGATTGATTTTTATATCCTCTGGCTAAACCGGAACCGCTTATCCTAATCTCTCCAATAATTCCTATAGGTTGAAGTAGTCCTTTATTATTTGTAATAGTTATAGTTCTGTTTGTTATCGGTTTTCCAATGATACATTTTTCAGAAATATTATTAATTTTATAATAGGTACTACAAACTGTAGCTTCACTTGGCCCATAAGTATCATATACTTTGGTTGTATTTAGAAATTTAGAAACATAATTTCTATTAAGTTTATCTCCTCCACTTATTAATAATCTTAATTTGTTTACATTAAACTCAGACTCATTTAATGCTTTTATTATTAATGGCGTAGAACTTAAAACTGTAGCATTTTCTTCTTCTATTAGATGTTGAATTTCTTTAATATCTCTACCTCCAGTTACTCCCATTAAAATTGTTGCTCCTGTCATTAAAGCGGGATATATTTCTTCTACATGGGTATCAAAAGATATTGAAGATTGCTGGATTATAGTATCAAATTCATTTAACTTGAAGGTTTCGATAAATGTTGAACAATAATCTAGTATGTTAGCATGTTCAACCATTACTCCTTTTGGGTTTCCTGTTGTTCCTGAAGTATAAATTGTATATGCTAAATCCGAATTATTGATATTACTTTCTAAGTTGTTTTTTTTAAGTATGTCTATATCTTGTTCAAATTTCAATAATTCAAATTCATTGATTATACAACTACAAAAACTGTCTGATTTAATATATTCTATACGCGATTTAGGATATTGAGGGTCTATGGGTAAATATGCTGATCCTGTTTTTAGTATTGCTAGCATGCTTATAAGCAACCATTCACTTCGTTCAAGTTCAATCCCAATTAATATATCAGATCCAACAGCGTAATTTCCTTTAAGGTAGTTCGCTAATTGATTTGCTTTTTCATTTAACTCTTGATAAGTAAAACACTTGTTATCAAATGATAATGCTTTGTTTTCAGGGTATTTCAATACCGTGTTTTCAAATTCTTGTATAATTGTTTTTTCAGAAATCTTCCTTGAATCTGTAGAACTAAATTTTTCTAATAAGAGCTTCTTTTCTGTTGTAGTTAGAATATCTATATCATTAATTTTAATTTCAGGATTTTCTATTACGCTTAAAATGACTTGCTCTAAATGTTGCAACATTCTTTGAGCTGTTTCTTGAGTATATATATCGCTATTATATTCTATACTCGCTTCTATTTCGTCATTGACTTCTAGAAAATTAAACGATAAATCAAATTTACTTACTTCGTAATCAAAACCTTGAAAATCAGAAATATGTAGTCCTTCTATTTGGTGTTCTTTATTTTTAGTAAGTTGATTATTTGTTGCATTTTGCAATACAACCATTACATCAAATAAAGCATTTTTGCTCATGTCTCTTCGTAGTTTTAAATCGTTTATTAATTCATCGAAGGGATAGGCTTGATACTTATAAGCTTCAAGTGTATTTTGTTTAACTAATTGGAATAATTCTTTAAATGAATTCGTGCAACTAAATTGTGTTCTAAGTGCTAATGTATTTAAATAGAACCCTATTTGATCTTCTAAATCTGCATGTTCTCTATTAGCTATCGGACAACCAATAATAATATCTTGAGAATTTGTATATCTATAAAGTAAAATCTTAACTATTGTGAGTAAACTAATAAATAAAGTAGCTCCTTCCTGATTAGTTTGATATTTAAGTTTCTGTGTTAAATCTGCAGGTATTATTGTTTGAATTATTTTACCATTATATGTCTGTACTAAAGGCCTTGGCTTATCTTCGGGTAATTGAAGTACAGGTAATTCTCCTTCAAATTGTTTAAGCCAATATTTTCTATGAAGCTCTAATTTTCCTTCTTTGAATTGATTTTGTTGCCAAACAGCATAGTCTTTATATTGAATCTTAAGAGTTTCTTTTTCTAAACTTATACCTTTATTGTATTCATCATATGTTTCTAATAGTTCTTTAATTAAAATGTCCATAGACCATCCATCACTAATTATATGATGCATGACATAACTAAAAATCCATTTATCATCTTCAATTTGATAGATAGAAGCTTTTATTAGTAGTCCAGACTCTAAATTAAAGTTAGTTTCAACGTCTTCTTTTATATATGCTGCCAACGTTTGTTTTTTATTAGTAACTTCTTGAAGATTCTTATAGGTTAACTCAAAATCAACTTTTCCAGCTGATAAAATATACTGTCTAGCTTCTCCTTCATTATTTTCTTTAAAAACTGTTCTTAAGCTTTCATGACGTTCAATAAGGCTTTCAAAAGCAAACGTTAAACTATTATAATTTAAGGTCCCTGTGAATTCAAAAACCGCCGGCATGTTATATGCTGTGTTGGCATCTTCAAATTGACTTAGAATCCATAATCTTTTTTGAGAAGAGGAAAGTGGATAATTGGATTGTTCTTTAACTTTCGGAATTTGATAATAATGACTTTTAAAAGCATTATCAATTAGCATCGCCTGATCTTGTAATATCGTTGTTTCGAATAATTTTTTTAGTTCGATTTTAACGTCAAATTCCTTATGTAATTGACTTATTAATCTGGTCACTTTTAAACTATGCCCTCCTAAATCAAAGAAATCATCAGTAATACTTATCTGGTCAAAATCTAATATTTCTTTCCAAATATCAACTAATTTGGCTTCTGTTTCATTTCTTGCTTTTAATATAACTTTTTCAAGATTTAGATCTAATTGTGGTATTGGTAGTTCTTTTTTATCTACTTTCCCATTGGAATTTAATGGCAATGCTTCTAAACAAACGAAATATTTTGGAATCATGTAATCAGGCAAGTGCTCTCTTAAATATTTTGGAAAGTTTTGTATTTCTTTAGCTTTGCTAGTATAGTATGCAACGAGTTCATTATCCTTATTTTTAGTTTCTCTTGCTATGACTATACATGAAACAAGCTCTTCATGATTAGACAAAATATTTTCTATTTCTCCTAATTCAATACGATGCCCTCTTATTTTAACTTGATCGTCTACTCTACCTATAATCTCAATGCTACCATCTGGCAGCCATCTTCCTAAATCTCCTGTTTTATAAATGGTTTTATTGGCTGTATAGGGATGAGGTACGAATTTTTCGATAGTCATTTCAGGATTATTCAAATATCCTCTTGACAATCCTACTCCTCCCACATATATTTCACCAACTACTCCTATTGGTGGAATTGATTTTTTATAATCTTTTTGATTTAGTATATAACATTCTGAATTTGAGATTCCTTTTCCTATGGGTATCGTATTAATATTATCGACAACTTGTTCTACATTATAAAAAGAAGAAAATGTTGTGTTTTCTGTTGGTCCATAAACATGAACTAAATTGACTTGATTATAGCGTTCTTTAAATTGTTTTACATGGGATACTGAAACTCTTTCTCCTCCAAATAGTACATATTTTAAGTTGTCAAATCTTGAAAAATTAATATCAACTAAAGAATTAAACAGTGCTGTAGTTAAAAAGAATATAGATATTTTATTGTGATTAATTGTTTCTCCTAAAAATTCATAATCGAGAAAACATTCTTTAAGTGGAATATGAAGCGTAGCACCATTTAATAGAGATCCAAAAATGTCAAAAACAGAGCCGTCAAAAGTAAAATTAGATAAACTTAAGATGCAATCTTCTTCATCAATATTTACGTAATTCATAGACTTTATTAATCTAATAATACTTTTTTGTTCTACCATAACTCCTTTAGGTGTTCCGGTCGATCCAGAGGTGTACATTACATATGCTAAGTCATTACATACTGATTTAGTAATGATTTCATTATTTGGAACATTGATGTCGTCTAATTGTACATCAATTGCAAAAAATCCTCCTTGATAGAAATCATAATTGAACAGATATTCAGTTTGGGTAATTAGTATTTTTATTGCTGTATCCGAAATGATATATTCTTGCCGAGTTTTAGGATAGTCAGGATCTATTGGAACATAAGCTGCTCCAGATTTTAGTATTCCTAATATAGCAACAATATACATGTGTGATCTATCTAAAGCTATACCAATAAGATCCTCTTTTTTTAGATCGAAGTTTTGCTTTAAAAAGACTGCTAATTGATCTGATTTATAATCTAATTCCCCATAAGTAAGTGCTTCTCCATTAAATACAAGTGCTTTTTTATGCGGATGTTGCTTTACTTGCTCTTTAAATAATTCTAATATATTTTTATCCATTGGATATTCTATAGCTGTATCATTAAAATCCACAAGAATTTTTTCTGTCTCTTTTTTGGTTAAAATATTAATTTCATCTAGAGTATATTCAGGTTTATCACTAATAACTTCTACTATTTTTTCGAAATGCTGCAATAATTGATTAATAGTAAATTCATTGAAAATATCTGTATTAAAAACAATAGTGGTTAAAAGCTCTCCTTGGGTTTCAATGAAGTTAAAACTAAGGTCAAACCTACTTACATTCAATTCGCATTCCTTGTAAACTTGAATGTTTAAATCTCCCATTTTTCCTAATGTCACTGTTTCGTCTAGGTCTGCATTCTGTAAAACAACTGTTACATCAAATAAAGGGTTACGACTAATGTCATGCTTTAATTTTAAATTGTCTATTAGTAAATCAAATGGATAAAGCTGGTGCTCAAAAGCTTCTAATGTTCCTTTCTTTACATTTTGTAATAATTCTTTAAAGCTGTCTAATCCTTTAAACCGAGTTCTTAAAGGCAAAACATTAATATAAAGACCTATTTGACTCTCTAAATCAGTATGTACTCTACCAGACATTTGACTTCCTATTATGATGTCTTCATCACTTGTATATTTATAGAGTAAAGTATTCACAATGGCTTGCAATCCCATGAATAGTGTTACTTCTTCTTCTTGAAAAAGTTTTTTTAAAGTCTTTAAACTTGAAGCATTTATTCTTTTTTCTTTTATGGAACCATTGTATGTTTTAATTTTTGGTCTTACTTTATCTCCCAATAAATTAAGCATAGGAATATCTCCTTTGAATTGTTGAATCCAATAGTTTTCATGCCCTTTTAACACTTGTTCTTCTAATAATTTACTTTGCCAAGTAACATAATCTTTATAATGAATTCTCAATGGATTTGGCATCTTCGAATCTCCATTTACATATATATTGTAAAATAAGAATAATTCTTTAATGAGAATTTCCATAGATAAACCATCACTTATTAGATGATGTAATATGCAACTACAAACCCATTTTTCGTCTTCAAGTTGAATTATGTCTACTTTCAATAATGGACCTACGGCTAAGTTAAATTGAGTTTCTGATAATGTCGATACTTTATTTTTTAACTCATTTTCTTTACTTTCAAACCTTCTAAAGTCGTGGTAATCAATATTAAAATCATAATCGGTGCTTGATATAATATGTTGTCTTGGCTCCCCATCTTCTCCTGCTTTAAATAAAGTCCGTAGGCTTTCATGACGCTCTATAAGCGTTTTAAAGGAAGACATTATTGCCAGTCTATCCAGATTACCCGTAAGTATATAGATTCCAGAAATATTATAAGCTTTTGTCGCTCCTTCAGATTGACTTACAGCCCATAATCTTCGTTGAGAAGAGGATGTCGGATAACTTTCTTGCTTAGGAACAGGCTCAATTTCATTAAATTTGGTTTCGTTTAAAGACTCTATTATTTTTGAAAGTTCAATAATTGTTCTTGTTTCAAAGACATGACTAATTCGAATTTTAATTCCTAGTTCTTTATGAATCATAGCAACCAAATGAGTCGCTTTGATACTATGCCCACCAGATTCAAAGAAATTATCTGTAACTCCTATCTTTTGGATTCCTAAAACTTCCTGCCAAATGTCAACCAATTTTTTTTCAAGCCAATTTCTTGGAGCTATATATTCTTTTCTTACAATATCTTCTCCCGAAATGCTAGGCAGCGCTTTCCTATCTATTTTCCCATTTGGGGTTAATGGCATTTTATCCAATTTTGAATAAAAACTTGGAACCATGTAATCTGGTAATTTTTCCTGTAGAAAACTTCTCAATTCCGACTTATCTATGTCAGCAGTAGAGAATAAATAAGCAACTAATACTTTCTCTCCTTTTACTTCTTTAGTCTCTACAACTACTTGATTTAAATACTCTGAGTATTGTAATATAACGTTTTCTATTTCTCCAAGTTCAATTCTGTAACCTCTAATTTTTACCTGATGATCTTTTCTGCCTAAAAATTCAATATTACCATCAGATAACCAACAACCTAAATCTCCCGTATCATACATTCGCTCTCCAACTTTGAAAGGATTTGCAATAAACTTCTCATTCGTAAGTTCTGGTTTGTTTAAATAACCTCTTGAAACTCCCGAGCCTGATATATAAATTTTACCAGTTACTCCTATTGCCACTGATTGCAAATTTTCATCTAGAATATAAATCTGAGTGTTTGTTATTGGGCATCCGATAGGCGGATTATATTTCAGATAATTGTCTTTTATTGTAATTGTTGAGACAACATGTGTTTCAGCTGGACCATAGTGATTATGGAGTTTGGTATCTGATTCACTAATTTTATCTATCGCGTCCTTACTTAAAATTAGTTGTTCTCCCGCAACTATAATATTTTTTAATAAACTGGTTTTTAATAAACTATAGAAGGCCTTAACATCAATTAATATCTTAAAATATGACGTTGGTAAAAAGACCGTATCGATATTGTTCCTTTTTATAAAGGCAGACAGCTCGTTTGAATCTGTTTTAACTATTTCTGTAACTGGATATAAGGTTGCCCCTCTTGTTAATGTTGTAAATATTTCCTGAAAAGAGACATCAAAACTTATACTTGTGAATTGTAAAACTTTATAAACTTCACTAGTCTCAAATTGTTTGTTATGAAAAACAATTAGATTGAACATGCTTATATGTTCCATCATAATACCCTTTGGAGTTCCCGTAGAACCAGAGGTATAGATAACATAAACGAGATCATTGTTTTTAATAATTAGATCATCTTTTTTTTGAGAATACTTTTCCTTTACCACATTAAACCTCTCCAATTCCTCGTGGTCAATAACAACTTTACAATTGCTGTCTTTTTCCATATAGGCTATCCTCTCTTTAGGATAATTGATATCTATAGGAACATAAGCCGCACCAGCCTTTAACACTCCTAAAATAGCGATGATAAATTTTTCGCTTCTCTCTAATTTTATACCTATTAAATCATCAGATTTAATAGCGTAGTTTTCTCTTAAATAAAAGGCTAATTGATTCGTTTTATAATCGAGTTCTTGATAAGTTAATTCGGTTTCTTCAAACACAACAGCGATATTATTTGGTGCTTTCTGTACCTGCTCTTCAAATAAATCGATTATTGTTTTGTCTTTAGGATATGCTACTTCTGTATCATTGAACACTGATAAAACCAGATTTTTTTCGGATTCTGTTAGATAATCCAATGAACCGATGGAAACTTCAGATTTTGTAATAATGCAATTCAATAAGACTTCAAAATGGCTTACTATATTATCCGCAAAATATGTTGAATAAATATCAGTGTTATATATCAATGTTAAACCCAGTCCTTCAGCTGTTTCTTTAAAAGCAAATTCTAAATCAAACTTGCTAAGAACTTTTTCTTCAGATTGGTATCCCTTAATTTTAACTTCCCTTACTTTTTGGCTACTTACTTTAAATAAATCATCATTCTGAACTGTAACCATAACATCGAACAATGGATTACGGCTAGTATCTCGATTGATTGGCAAATACTCTACTAACTCATCAAATGGAAAAATTTGATGTTCGTACGCTCCAAGGACAACCTCTTTTACTTTTGTTAACACTTCTTTAAAACTGTCATCTGCATTAAACTGTGATCTTAAAGCCAAAGTATTTACATAAAAACCAATTTGATTTTGTAAATCTACATGTTCCCTTCCTGCTATTGGGCTTCCTATAACTATATCTTTGTGATTACTATATCTAAACAATAAAACTTTTACAGCCGTTAGTAACCCCATAAACAAGGTACTCCCTTGTGATTGACATAATTTATCGAAATCATTTAAAAGACTCTCATTGTAAAGTTTTTTTACAGCGTTTCCATTATAGGTTTTAATTAATGGTCTTGCTTTATAAGAAGGTAAATCTAATACCGGAAGCTCTCCATTAAATTGTTGTAACCAATAGGATTTATGTACTTCTATATTATCATTCTTCAATTGTTCCTGTTGCCATGTGGAATAATCCTTATACTGTATTTTTAGTGCTTGCAATGGATTAAGATTTCCTTTTACATGAGCGTCATATAATTCAAATAATTCATTGGTCATTATTTCTGACGACCATCCATCACTTATAATATGGTGCATCACGCAAATAAACACATAGGCATCTTGTGATGTTTTTACTAATTTGGCTCGAAGTAAGGAATCGGTTGATAAATCAAAAGTAAATGCTGCTTCTTCTTGAATAATAGATTTTATTTTTCCTTCCGAATTAACTTCTTTGCTTAAATCTACATATTGTAATTGGAACTTAATATCTTTCAAATTCAATATCACTTGCCTAACCACCCCTGATTCATCTTCTTTGAACAGAGTTCTTAATGATTCATGGCGTTCTATAAGCGACAGAAAAGCACTTTCCAAAGAAGGGATGGCTAATTTGCCTTCCAATTCAAAAACATTTGGCATGTTATAAGCTATATTTCCTCCTTCGAATTGGCTTAGTAGCCACAACCTACGTTGGGAAGAAGATAAAATATAACTAGATTGTTCTGGAACTTTAGGGATAAATACATGTACGTCTTTTTTTGTTTTATATAAAGTAATAAATTCTATTAATTCTTTTTTATTTAACTGAATTTCGTTTAATATATCCTGAGTCATAACTCCTTTAGGAGCCTGAATATCAAGCTTATCATCGAGTAAATCAATTTTTATATTAAACTCATTTAATTTTTTAAGTAGTGTTTTCATTTCTCTTGTCGTGTCAAAATTTATTAATTGCCTATTCTACTTCTTTCCTCTTCATTACCAGTTTCTCTTTTACCAGTCTTAAATTCTTAATTTCTGAACTAAGTATTTTATTTATGGAATAACTCTCAGATTTCCAGTAAATTTTCTTAAATAAAAGAACATCAATAAAAAAATTATATATAAAATTTTTCAATATCAATACTGATTTTATCTTGCTCAATGTCAACACCATAAGCCACATAAACATTTTCAATTAAAACAGCTTGATCTTCTAATGTTCTATTTTTGAACAAATCATTAATAGAAATTTTCACTTCAAATTCTTTATGTATAAGACTAATTAATTTTGTGGCACTTAAACTATTTCCTCCTAATTCAAATAAATCATCTGTAGCCCCAATTTTCTGAATTCCTAAAACTTCTTGCCATATTAAAACCAACTTGTTTTCAACCTCATTTCTTGGAGCTACATACTCTTTTCTCATAATATCATCTCCAGATATCCTAGGTAAAACTTTTCTATCTACCTTTCCATTTGGAGTTAACGGTAATTTTTCCAATTCCACATAAAAACTTGGAACCATATAATCTGGTAACTTTTCTTGTAAAAATTTCTTCAGTCCCGTTTTATCCACGCTTGTAATCGACACTAAATAAGCAACTAATACTTTCTCCTGATTTGCTTCTTTTGACTCAACAATTACTTGCTTCAAATTTTCTGAATACAGTAATATCGTATTTTCTATCTCACCTAGCTCGATCCTGTAGCCTCGTATCTTAACCTGATGGTCTTTCCTTCCCAAAAATTCAATGTTACCGTCCGGCAACCACCTGCCCAAATCTCCTGTGTCATACATTCGTTCTCTGGCTGTAAAAGGATTCGAGATAAACTTCTCTTTTGTAAGTTCTGGTTTGTCAAAATACCCCCTAGCTATTCCTGCCCCAGTTAGGTAAATTTTCCCCACTACTCCAACGGGAACTAAATGAAAATCAACATCTAAAATATAAACCTGAGTATTAAATATTGGTTTACCAATTGGAAAGTTGACATAGGTTTTATTAAGTGCTTTATAACTTGTACTATATGTTGTATCCTCTGTTGGTCCATATAAGTTTCTAACCTCAATTTTTTCTGTCTGAAGTTTTTCCACAATATCAGGAGGTACAATTTCTCCCGCCATATTTATAAAAACTACATTCTTTAAATCTATGTTATCTTCTAATAAATTTCTAACTACGGAAGGCACCGTATTTAATGCTACTTTGTTTTCCTTATTTATATAATTTTTTATTTCCAAAGCATTATTTAAAACCCTAATTTTTTTCCCTATTGCTAAGGTGTAAAAAATCTCATATATTGATAAATCAAAACAATATGATGTTGCAGCATACATGATTTCAAATTTTGACTGATCAAATTCCAATTTTGACCAATTAATCAATGCTGCTGCATTTCCATGTTCTACCATTACCCCTTTTGGATTCCCTGTGGTACCTGACGTATAAATTACATATGCCAAATCATTTGATTTGTTTATCTTATCCGGATTCTCTTTCGAATATTTCTGCTGAACTTCTGTAAATACACCTAAAGTTTGTTCATCAATAACAATCTTGCTATTGCTATCCTTCTCGATATAAGCAATTCTTTCCTGAGGATAATTAACATCTATTGGAACATAAGCCGCACCCGATTTCAATATTCCCAGAATAACGATAATCATCTTCTCGCTTCTATCGAGCTTTATACCAATCAAATCATCCGGTTCAACAGCATAATGATCTCTTAAATAAAAAGACAATTGGTTTGCCTTATCATTTAGCTCCTGATACGTTAGTTGTGTATCTTCAAATACAACGGCAATATTATTTGGTGTGTTGGCGACCTGCTCTTCAAATAAGTCTATTATTGTTTTATCTTTTGGATAAGCTACCGCTGTATCATTAAACCCAAACAACAACTGTTGCTCTTCTTTTTTAGTGAGGTAGCCGATCTCCTGAATAGGTATTTCTGGCTGTTCTATAGCAGCCGAAACAAGATTCTCAAAATGAGTAAACATTCTTTCTATCAAATACGCATCATAAATGTCTGTATTATATTCAATGGTCAGGTCTAATCCTTCTGTTTCTGCAAAAGTGAAGGTAATATCAAATTGCGATGTTTTTCTGGAAAACTCATAATCACTTACCTGAAAATTTGCCAGTTCCTCATTATTAATATTATTCAACTGTCCTTGGTTTTGTAAAACCACTAGAATATCAAATAAAGCGTTACGACTCGTATCCCTTTTTAAGTTCAGTTTGCCTACTAATACATCAAAAGGATAACTTTGATATTCGTAAGCTCCCAATAAAGTCTCTTTTTGGGATGCTACCAGATCAGAAAAACTGGTTTCTCTTTTCAATTTAGTCCGTATGGCAAGCGTATTGAGATACAAGCCTATTTGGTACTCCAGATCCGGATGTTCTCTGCCTGCTATTGGTGTTCCAATTATGATGTCGTCTTGACCTGTATATCTATGCAACAAAGCATTTATTCCCGACATTAAACTCATAAACAAGGTAATACCTTGTTCTTTTGAGAATCTTTTCAATTTCTCTAAAAACACTCTTGAAAATCTGCTTGTAAGGCTCTCTCCATTATAAGTCTGAATTAATGGTCGGATTTTAAAAGTTGGTAAATCCAATACTGGCAACTCTCCTGCAAATTGTTTAAGCCAATAATGCTCAGATGCCTGATACTTCTCGTACTGTATTTCGTTATTGAGCCACACCACATAGTCTTTGTATTGATGGCTTAATTCTGGTAAGGAAATTTCTTTTCCTTGTGTTAATGCATTGTAGGTTTTCACAACCTCTGATATCAATACTTCTATTGACCATCCATCTCCAATGATATGATGAAGGGATAAGAAAAATACATATTCTTCTTCTTTTAATTTGATTAAAGAAGCTCTGATAAGCGGTGCATGTTCTAAATCGAAAGGCTCATTATTTATTTCATGTAAATGATCTGAAATGACTTCTACTTGATTTTCTGTTGCACTATAGTCCTGCTCTGCTATCTTAAAGTTGACCTGCTCTGTTGGTAATATATATTGTCGAACATCTCCAAACTGATTTGTTTTGAAGCAGGTTCTCAAAATTTCATGACGATCGATCAATCGTTTAAAAGATTCTTTAAATTTAGTCCCATCAACAGCTCCTGTTAGTTTGACTGTTGCTGGCATATTATATGCCAGTGAACCGCCTTCCAACTGGCTCAGTATCCACAGTCTGCTTTGCGAAGATGTCAACGGATAAGAGACCGCTTCTTCTGCTATGGGTATTGCTATAAAATCCTTCTCCTGTAACTCCTTACTCAGGCCTTCTATCGTTGGATTGGCAAAAAACACCTTAAAAGATACTGCTTTTCCTAATTGCTTACGTGTACGGTTGATTACTTGAGCTATAATCAAACTATGTCCTCCTAACTCAAAGAAATTATCGGTTATTCCTATTTGCTCAATTCCTAATACTTCCTGCCAAATTAGAACTAAATTTTCTTCAGTTTTGTTTCTTGGTCCTAGGTACTTATTTCTTATGACATCTTCTACAGAGATACTCGGCAAAGAGTTCCTGTCTATTTTTCCATTAGGAGTTAGGGGTAATTTTTCTAATTTAATATAAAAAACAGGAACCATGTAATCTGGCAATTTCTCTTGTAGAAAGCTTCTCAATTCCGATTTATCTATGTTTGTCGTCGATACCAGATAGGCAACCAATACTTTATCTTGGTTTTTTTCTTTTACTTCAACAGCTACTTGTTTTAAATCATCTGAATACTGTGAAATTGTATTTTCTATTTCTCCCAGCTCAATTCTATATCCTCTGATTTTTACTTGATGGTCTTTTCTCCCTAAAAATTCAATATTCCCGTCGGGTAACCACCCCGCTAAATCTCCCGTATCATACATACGCTCCCCTTCTATAAAAGGGTTTGCCACAAACTTCTCTTCAGTCAATTCTGGCTTGTTTAAATAGCCTCTGGCCACACCTGTTCCTGAGACATACATATTTCCCGAAACTCCGATTGGTAACGGTTGCAATGCTTCATCTAAAATGTAAATTTGCGAATTAGAAATTGGTCTGCCTATTGGAATAATTGACTTATCAATATCATTTTTTGTCACTTTATAAATTGACACACAAACAGCACACTCTGTTGGTCCATAAGCATTATAATAATCAATTCCTAATTCTACAAGAGCTATTGCTTTAGTAGGATTAGCCGATTCACCAGCTGTAATAATACATCTTAACCCTGAAATATCATTATCGGACAATAATCCTAAATAACTAGGAGGAAAAGTGATTACTGATACTTTTGTTTCTTTTAAAAAACTTATAAATTGATCTTTATCTTTTATTGTTTCTTCTGTCGGAATGTATAGTGTAGCACCACTATACAAACTCATCATAATTTCAGATATAGAGGCATCAAAAGCAACAGAAGCAAACCATACCACTTTATCACTTTCAGTAATTTCAAAAGTTCTAATCTGATCTAAAGACATGTTTATGTTACTGGTATGCTCAACCATTACTCCTTTAGGTTGGCCAGTAGAACCAGAAGTATAAATTACATACGCTAAGTCTTTGACTGAAATAACTGCATTGATATTCTCACAAACATTAACATCTAAATCTACTGTACTTACAGCTAATGTGTCGCAATTATCAAATTCTAACTTGACATTATCAACTATTAATAATTTTAAAGCACTATCCTTTATCAAATAGTCAATTCTTTCTTGAGGATAATTAATGTCTATAGGTAGATAAACAGCGCCTAACTTTAATATTGCCAATAACGAAATGATTCCAATATCTGATTTAGGCAAAAGCACGCCAACTATATCTCCTTTATTTATGATATGTTTAGAGGAAATATAATTGGCTAGCTGATTAGCCTTTTGATTTAATGCTACATAAGTTAATTTAGATTCTTCAAATACAATCGCTATATTATTTGGAGTTTTCTCTACTTGATCTTCAAATAAATCTACTATCGTTTTATCTTTCGGATAAGCTATATTGGTATCATTAAAATCTACTAATAATTGTCTTTTTTCTTTTTCGGATAGTAGTGAGTATACCGATAAATTAAAAGCTACATTACTTTCTAAATTAACTATAAATTGTTTAAAATGCGCCAATAGATATCCAACTATTGTTTTATTCACAAAACTTTCTAAATAAGAAACATGAATTTCTATATCTTCATTCTCATTTATTTGTACTTTCAACAAAATACCGTTACATTTCGATTTAAAGTTGGAGTTTATATTAATGCCATAATTAGAAAAAATGCTCAAATCATCAACACCTATCTTTTCAGATATAATATCATTAATTTTGTCTGAATGTTTAAATGTCTCTAAAATTTCACATTTTACTTTGTGAAGATATTCTTTAAATGTTGTATTTAAATCTATAGGAAATGATAAAAGCAATGAATTATATTGATCTTCATAGTCTGAAACAATATAACCATCAAATCCATTAATCAGTTTCTTTAACAAAAAAGAATAAATAGCACTTATAACAGTATATTGAGCTATTGGATTTTTATTGGTAAGAATATTAAAATAATTTAGTTCATTAACATCAATAGTTACACAAGGAAGACTATATTGATTCTGCTCCATCACTAAAACTTCATCCCTATTTAATATCTTTTTCTTCCAATATTTCGAAACCAAATTAATATTATTTGACACCGTATTCTTATCCATAAATTTAACATTAATATTTTTTTGTCAAAACCAGCATCCTCTTGTACAGCTTAATTTAACAACCACTTTGAAGGACCATATAAGGCTCTTTATTTCCATTCTAAACTATTTTATACAAAGTCTAAATCTTCTCATAAACCTTCAAAATATTAATTTTTTAGCATTTAGGCATAATTGATTTTAAGCTAAAATAGTAGTAACATTAATCTAAAAATTACGGACTTTTTATATAAAAATTACGGACTTTCTCACACATTACACAAAACATTAATAATGAACTAAATAACTCTACAGATATTATTATAAAAATGATTTCTTCCTTTAAAACATATAAAAAAAAACATTTAACGTCTTATTCAGCAAAAAAACACTTATGTTTATACTGTTTCAACTCAGTTACTTTTAGAGGACTGAGGTAAGGTCTTTTGGATTTTAATAAGTTTGAAATACAATAACTTATATTATTTATATAGTTTACACTATATTCATTTGGAGAATTTGGATGAGATTGAATGATGTTAATTGATATAAATTTTTTGATTACGTAGAATTGAGTGAGAAATAATATATGTATTTACAAAAAATGATGTGTGAAGTATTTTTTAAAAGTAGTATATAAGTTTATTTTTAGAAACTTGAAAATAGAATATGCATAGAACACACCTTCAAAAAAATTACGTGAGATTGTAAAATGTATTTGAAAAATCGGTGTGAACTTTATAAAAATGGAAAGAAATACTAATGAAGCGTAAAATATTGTTAATCCTCTGTAAACGCAACTTAAATTTATCCTTTTTGAATAGACCATTTATGTTAATGACTGAAAATCAAATGTAACTTCAATTTTTGTCCCTTCTCCAATTATTGATTCAATATTAAATTGGCCTTTTAAAGAATTCGCTCTTTCTTTCATATTAATAATTCCAATGCCACTTTTTTTATTTTTAATATCAAATCCTTCTCCATCATCAGTAATACTTAGTTTTAAAAAACTGCTACCCATCCTCTGAATTTTTACATTACAATTTTTAGCATTTGAATATTTATTAATATTTAAAATAGCTTCTTGAATTATGCGATAGACATTTATTTTATATATATTTTGAATAGTTGCCCATTCAAACATTTCATCATTAAAATATTTAAACTGAGTACTACTAATATCTTTTTGATTTTCAATTAAACTTGATATCAACACATTAAAATCATTGCCGTCAAAAAAAGAACTTCGACTTAAGTCATGTGATATAGTTCTTATCTCATTCTCAATACTTTGTAATTCAGAAATATATTCTTTCCTTTTTTCAATTATTTTTGCGTCAATTTTAGAATTGAAAAAACCTAAATTCATTCGAACACCATAAATTTTATTCATAACTCCATCATGCAATTCTTTAGCTATTTTAGCTTTTTCGCTGTCCTTTGCAATATCAATTTTTTTATGTTGCTCAGTCAACAATTGGTATATTTCTTCATTAGCTTTTTGTTGTTGATGCAAAAACTGTAACTCTTTATTTTTATATTTTAAATATCTTAAAACAATAATTAGTACTAGTAATAAAATTAGTCCAAATGAAATAATTAGAATGTAAAAGTTATTTTTGGTCAAAACTTTATTTTCATCCTCTATTTTAGAAGTCTCATATTCAATTCTAGCATACTTATTATGAGTATTTTTTTGAACTATATTAGTACTGTCACTTACTTTAATATATTCATTTGCATAAAAAAACCTGTTCTTTTTATCAACTTCGGAGAGCAATTTCAATGAAGCCAAAATTTCATTACTGCTTTTAATTTTAATTGCTAATTGATTCGCTTCTTTTAAACTTTGAATTGATTTTATAGTATCCTTCTGAGTTAAAAAATATTCTCCAATACGAATCTTTTTGTACAAAACATCAGACTCTACTCCAATACTTTCAACAATTTTTAAGGATTCAAAAAACATTGATTCAACATTTTCATCATCACCATTTCTCATCTTGGAATAAGCCAAATTGCTCAAAACATTTGCATATAATCTAGGCCATTTCTTTTTCAAATCTTCTGAAAGTAGACCTTGTAATTCCTTTATAGACTTCGAAAACTCTTTTTTTAAATCATATAAATTACAAATATTAATAGTAGAAGTTACACTGTAATTATTTATTTCATCTTTATCATTATCATTAATTTTCATTTTTTCTAATTCACTTAATGCTACTTTGTGATACAGCAATGCTTCATCATAATTAGCCAATTTTTCTAAACAATTACCCATTAAAGTATTACAAGAATAAATCAACTGATGATTTGTAGATTTTTTAAAATATTGAAGTGCTTTTGAGACTTCAACTTCACATTCTATATAATTTCCATCATAAAATAAAATATAGGCTTTATTAAATAACATTCTCCCCACATTATCGTAGTCATGAATTTTAGCATATAATTTTTGAGCTTGTAAATAATAAAAGTAAGCACTATCTTTTTTAGAGTTTTCATAACAATCACCCACATAATATAAAGCTTTTGCAATTTTAACGCTATCTTGGGACTGTTTTGATAATTGTAAAGCTTTTAAACTAACAGATAAAGATTTTTTAGAATTATTAATATAATAATATTCAGAGGCAATATTTAAATATAAATTTCTAGTAATAGAATCATTCCTTTTAGATTTTAATAAATTGACTATTGAATCTAAATATTTCTCTTTTTTATTTTCTGACAAATCATCAATATGACTTTTATCAAATAAAATAGCTTTATTTTTTTGGCATGAAAAAATAAAGAGCATTAGAAATAAACATCCTATTTTAGTAAGAGTACTCAAAGTGAAATTATTTTGTTATAGTTTCAAATATAATAATTTGAAAACAAAGAAGACTATGCGATTTGTAAATAAACCACATAGTCATTATTAAAATTACCGCAACTTTTCCGTTAGCCTCTTGGTTTTGGATTACTTGGATCTCCTTCTATGGCATTTTCCTCGTTATTAAAAATTACATCAGTTGAATCAATTGTTTTTTCTTTTAATTCATTTTTCAAACGTGCCTGTGGTATAATTTTAAAATTGTCATTTTTAATTTCTGGCACTTCAGAAGCATAATCGTCTGAACAAGAATAAGTTAACAAAGAAACAAAGACAAGTCCTACAATATATAATTTGCTTTTCATAAAAAATTAATTTGGATTAATATCATTCACCACAAAAAAACATCTTTGATTTCTTTCAATTTTACGGTATAACCGTAATATTTAATTAATTTTGTATGAAATTGGATAAAAATGAACATGTGCCTTAATATTTTAATAGTCGATGATCACCCTATGACAGTTGATAGTTATATAAATCTGCTATCTGGTACCGATTTTCAAAAAAACGAACCAAGTTTTATAAAGAGCTATAATTGTGAAGATGCTTACAAAAAAATAAATTTTCAAGTAAAACAAAATACAAAAATTGATTTTGCTTTATTAGACATAAGTCTTCCTCCTTATAAAGAATTTAATATTGATAATGGAATTGATTTGGCTATACTCATTAGAGAAAAATTCGCAAATTGTAAAATAGTTTTGCTTACAATGCATAGTGAACCTTTAACAGTAGACAAAATCATTAAAGGAATAAAACCTGAAGGATTCATTTCAAAAAGTGATATTAACTTTGAATTATTTCCAATCATTTGTAAAAAAATTATTGAAGGTGATATATACAGAAGTAATACTATAATAGAATCTCAAAGAGAATTATTTAAAAGAAATATAAATTGGGATAATCATGACAATCAAATTTTAACCTTAATTTCTCAAGGGGTTAAAACTGTTAATCTACCTAACTATATTCCTCTTTCTATGAGTGCTATAGAAAAAAGAAAAGCAAACATAAAAGATCAACTTTTAAAAGGAAAAGGCAGCGATAAAGATCTAATTAGTCAAGCTAAAAAAATAGGATTATTATAAATTTATTTAAAAAAATCAATAATTCATTGACCATTATCTTGACATTTTTCGCTCAGTCTAAATGATAATATTTTAATCTCCGAATATCACTCCTTTACCAATACCCCGATAGTTTTTGTATTACCAACAACATTTTACCAAATGGAAAACAACTGGATATAGAGAACAAAAACTATCTCAAGCTTTGTTACATAAAGAGACATTATAGTTCATAAAGCCCACAACCCATCTATTCAAACTTACTGATGAGCCATAATAGCATTATAAAAAAAAGACGCTAAAAAAAATCGTCCTCCACAAATCCCAAATCACTGCTTCAATTGAACCTTTTTTTAACAATAATGCTACTGTTTTTTTTTATAAACTATAACCTGATCTATCAGTAAGTCGCTTAAATCGGTAATATATTAGTAGCTTTTGTAAGTGCTTCTCCTTTACATAATACATTCCTGCTGCACTATATAAAATATAGATGGCAGATAGAATTACTATTCGAAAAGATTAAGCAAAATTTTCCACTAAATTATTTTTTAGGAGATAATAAAAACGCAATTAAAATTCAAATCTACTTTGTCTTGATAATAAATCTTCTAATAGGAGTGATTAAGAAAAGTTTGAAAAAACAATGGTCTTTCGCGAATCTAGTTAGTTTTTGTAGAACTCATTTATTCAACTATATACATCAAACTAATTTTTTCAAAGTCCCGAAATCGACTGGGAATTAGACACATAAAACGATGGATAATTAGGACTATTTGAAAATTATTTAGCTACCGGGTAATTTAATAAATGAAACTAATAAAAATATTTTTCTATTTATTGAATTCTCAAGCAGTGGTAAAAAACAATTAAAGATAAGCTAAAACGTCATTAAGTTCCTAAATAGATAGAACAATCAACCCTCCGAAATTTTTTTATCGGACAACAATAATTATAAAATGAAAATTTTCAAAAAATCATCAATTACTAAAAACAAACAATTTGGGGCGTAATATCAGCTATAGAAAAAATATAATCATAAAATTTAATAAAAATGGTATAACATTCGTTGAAGAAAATGATTTGGTTTGGGAAAATGGCAATCTTCAAGTAAATAATTCAGAAATAGAAGAAATTGCTTTTGATAGTTCTTATAAAAATTGTTAAGTTTAAAAATCAATCTTTGTCTAATAATTACAAATAAAATACAAAATACAATAAATTTAATTCTACCTAAACTAATTGTACTTATAGTAACGTAAAAATCAATTGTTTTCCCCATCACCTAAGAAATATGATTCCAGAAATAATAGAGTTGATTATACTAGTGATAAGTGTAACTCTAATTTACTACCTTCTTTACTTAATAAAATACAACATAAAGAAAAACTCAAAAGTGGTGTAAAAAGAACTAATTTATCGTAGTATTTAAAAGATTATATAGATTTAAAGTTATATTGGAGTTTCCTATTTTTAATTATCCTTTGAATTATTTCTTTGCTCTCGATAGTAGTAATTTAATTGTTTAAATAAAGCAAATTAGAACTTTAAAGAATAAATTGGTCTATGCTAAAATTTAAATGCTAAACGCTTATAAGTATTTCTTACTAAATAATCACTTGGTTAGAGTAGTATGCAAAAAAGTAACAATTTATAGTGCGTTTTACTCAAAATTTGTTTTTTTTGTATTTTATAAAATAGTTGAAAATGAAGAAAACATTACTTACATGCGTTATTCTTTTAGGTACAATTTTAATAAGCCGCGCACAAAACTATTGCCTTGCGGATGAAATGCAAAAAAAAGCAGTCTCAAAAGATTTTACTTTAGATAAAAAAATAGCCCCATATAACACAAAAGGACCTTCGCTAGATATTCAAAAATTCTTACAGTCTAAAGGATTTTCTATGGATAAAATGGGAGCATATAACGGAAAAACCTATACTATTCCTGTTGTGATCCACATTATAGTACCTAATAATGAAGTTGTTGGAACCCAATTTAATCCCTCTGACTTAGAAATTCAAACATGGATAGATAACTGCAATAAAATGCTTAACACCACTTATGGTGATGTTGTTTATCCAGAAGGAAATGGACTTTTGGACGGTACAGTAATGCCATTCAAACTGGTTTTAGCCAAAAGAACACAATCATGCGAAACTACTAATGGAATTGTAAGACATTATGCATCAGCAGCTACATTACCGAATTATACAACATTTGGATTGGATGATACGAAAGGAGTAACAGCGAATCAAGTTAGAAATTTTGCGCCACATTGGTCTGAAACATCTTATTTTAATATCTATGTGATAAATGGTTTTAAAGGTAACTTCAATGGAGGGGATACGGGTTTTAGTGGTATGCCTAAAAACGCGGATATTAGTTATGATGCTTTTATGACTTATAGAGTTGCTACTAAGGTTGATTCGTTTAATGTTGGAATTTTACCTCACGAAATAGGTCATGCTTTAGGGCTAGGTCACACATTTGGTAGTGATTATGATTTTGACACCTCACCTTGTCCAGTTGCAGAAACAGCACAAAACTGTCTCAATGTCAATGACAATGTTTGTGATACAGCACCTGTAAAACCCTATCTTAATCCTCTTCCAGATAACACTATAGTAAATCCATGTACTGGAAGTAATTATGATGGCTCACAATACAACTTCATGGGGTATAATAGCGGTAGAAAATTTACTCAGGGACAAAGAGAGCGAGCTATTACAGAATTTTTAAGCTCAAGAGAAAATCTAACACTTTCCTTGGGAGCTACTCCAATAGCAGATAATTTTGGAGGAGGTATAGTAAGTAATGCTTCGTGTTCAATAACTACTACAAACAATTCTTCTAATAGTTGGTTCGGTCCTACTCTAGTTCAATTAGGAACTATCAATAATGTTACATACCCAAGATTGAGCTTTTCTCAAGGATTTTACACTGATTTCACTGTAAAAAATTGTGTCGATCCCTTTATCTATACTGATCTAACAATTGGGCAATCTTACACATTACAAGTAGGAATTGTAGGTTATTCACAATACATCAATGCTTGGATTGATTATAATGACAATGGTTCATTTGAAGCTTCGGAACTTGTTGCTACTTCTGGAGCAAAAATTTCTCCAACAAGTGGGTTTTATACAAATACAATTTGGTCAGCTACAATAACTCCGCCATCAACCGCAACTACAAACAAACCTTTACGATTAAGAGTGAGAACTGGTGATGAAATAGGAGCCTGTGATGCAACAAAAGAAGGGCAAGTTGAGGATTATACAGTAACCTTAAGACCTTCTTTAGGCATCAAAGAAGAACAAATTGCTGAATCAAAAAATATAATTTGGTACTCAAAAAATGAAAATAAGTTAATATCAAATAGTTATATGGGTAACTACAGAATATTTGATATTACTGGGAGATTAGTGCAAGAAGGAAATAACGATTCCAAAGAGACAATCTTAAACTTTAATACAGCAGGTATTTATATTTTTCAAAACGAAAAAATAAATATGAAGTTTACAAAGGAATAAACTATTTGTATTGACCATAATAGTTTGGAGACGAAAAAATAAGATGATATATAGCCACCTTTTTAAATATAAATAAGGGTAAACTTTCCTAATATTATTTTTGAAAAATATAATAAAAAAAAGGCAGACTTATATAATGTTCACAGTATGCCGATTTGATCTATGAAAACAAGCTCAAAATCGAAAACAACTATGAATTCTATTGCAGGCGGCAAGCTATTTATGAGCATCCTAACGCTTGTCTCGCTTTTGGCAGAAGAGTAATTAAAAGACACTGGGGATTTTACTTTATTACAACCAAAAAACGATCAAAACCGCCTCAGCGGATGTTGAAATGACCCCTGAAGATTATTTTTATAAAAATTATGAAAAAGCTTCTGAAAATCCATATGTTTATGGGTATATGCAGTTTGAACAATTTATTCAACTGTATGAAGATCAAAACCTGCGTAATTTTGAAAAATTTATTGAAAGTTATTTGGCTAAAAAATAATTTGAATACCAGCGTTACTAAGACGATTACTTTTTTTTTAATATTTAATAAATCACAACTGTTGTAAGTAACTGTGAACCCTTTTATTAAATCCTCTTTTTCATACTTGAAAATAATTATATTTACGATTCTTTAGATCGATTAAAAGACAATTCAGGTTGTGGAGATTTTGGAAATCGTAAAAAAGAGATTTGATAAAGTAGCAAAATATATTTCATAATAAGTATGATTAATAGGTTGATTTTTTTTAAAACGATACTCCTACTTATATAACTCAATAAAAAAGAACTTAGCACGTGTTAAAAAAATGATAGATTTTATTCAACAACTCAAATACCGCAATGAAACCCTATTTTTTTACGGTTTATTATGCTTTCTGCTTTCCGTAATTTTTATTATTCTTACCAAGTATACATCTACACAAATTTATAATGTAAATGCATGGTACAAGCCCTTTAAATTTGCTTTTTCAACCTTTCTATTTTCTTGGGCAATGGCTTGGTATTGTTATTACTTACCCAATTTCAATATCAAAATGTTCAATTGGTCTGTTATCGTTTTATTAGGCTTTGAGATTTTTTATATCGCTTGGCAAGCCAATAAAGGACAGCTTTCGCATTACAATATCAGTACTCCTATTTATGCAACCTTGTATTCTTTGATGGCACTAGCAGCCACATTGGTAACACTTTATACAGCTTATGTCGGCCTATTATTTTGTACACATTCATTTCCTAGTTTGCCGGATTACTATGTTTGGGCTATACGATTGGGCATTCTTATTTTCGTTATTTTTTCATTTGAAGGTTTTGCTATGGGGTCACGATTGAACCATAGCGTTGGTGCACTAAATGATAATTCAAATTGGTTTATCATTGGTTGGAGTAAAACTGTGGGTGACTTGAGAGTGTCCCATTTTATAGGAATGCATGCTTTACAAATACTGCCACTATTGTCATTCTATGTTTTGAAAAATACAAAACTAACTCTATCAATTGCGTTTGTATACGGACTATTGGCCTTGTTGACACTCATTCAAGCCTTACAAGGAAAGCCCTTAATCAAGGCTCCTGATTCGAAAAATGAAGTGACCCATACAACTTAAACTAAACGCAATAAAGTTTTACAAGTTTTCGCTTGTAACAACATAAAGACTCGTACCCATTTAAAATTTCAAAAAATAAATATTTTTCAAAAAAATTAATCAATTATTTGATATATCAATTATATTTGTATCAAATATAAAAATATGAAAAACAAAACCCCCACTGGTACGGTACTTTACACCTTAGAGCAAACTATCAAAGAATACCGAAAAATGGCTCAAAAGAATATAAGCTCTATTGTACATGATATTACCGTCGACCAATGTTTGGTACTCATTATTCTTCACAAAAATCCTGAGTATTCCCAAAAAGAAGTAGCAGATATGATTTTTAAAGACAATGCTTCTGTAACAAGAATTATTGATTTGATGGTAAAAAAGGACTACATCAGTCGGAAAATTCATGAGACTGACAGACGCAAATTCAATCTTGAAATTACACAAAAAGGAATTGAAACCATTGCTTTACTCACTCCCACTATTCAAAAAAACAGAATAGATGCTCTAGCCGGATTGTCTGAAAATGAAATAATTCTTCTGGACCAACTATTAACTAAAGTAATCATCAACTGTAAAACGGATCATGAAAAATAGAAATCAAACTAGTGTAAGTTTCGCAGTGCTGCTATTCACAATTTTGCCAACGGTTCTTTTTTGTCAAAAAAACACATCTGCAGCTATTGAAAAATACATGCAAGCACAGCTTGATATTAATAACTTTAGCGGTACTGTTTTAGTATCCAAAAACGATACTGTACTCTTCAAAAAAGCCTATGGATTTGCTGATTACGAACAAAAAATTAAAAATACTATTGACACTAAATTTCAATTGGCATCAGTTACTAAACAATTTACTGCAGCGGCAATCCTTCAATTGGTGCAGGAAGGAAAATTATCTCTAAATGATCCGTTAAGTCGTTTCGTACCCGATTACCCCAAAGCAGATCAGGTTACCATACACATGCTATTGTCCCATTCGTCTGGACTAGCCATGGGTTTCAAAAATATTGCAACAAGTACCATGTCTGCTGATTCAGCCTACAACGAAATAAAAAAAATGCCCTATGAATTTGAACCTGGCACAAACACAGCCTACAGTAATATTGGCTATTATTTGTTAGCTAAAATTATAGAATCTGTTTCTAGCGAAAAGTATAGTACCTATCTTCAAAAAAATGTATTTGAAAAAGCAGGTATGTACAACTCTGGTGTAATTAGTAATGATGCATTAATTCCTAGCAAAGCTAAAAACTACATCAAAGAACACAATCACTATGTTAGTAACCCTTATATCAATTGGGACATCAACTATGGTCATGATGGTGTTTATGCAACTGTTGAAGATTTGGCTCTTTGGGACAAAGCTCTTTATGGCACAACCCTTTTATCCGAAAAAATGAAACAACTAATGTTCACACCTTATAGTACACAAAATTGGGGATATGGTTTTGTAATCAATCCATTTTACAATCACGGTCATGAACTGATTGCGCATGACGGAGGCTTTTTTGGAGCTATGACATCCTTCAACCGGTTTACAAAAGATCGCCTTTTAGTCACTGTGCTTTCCAATAATGAATCTCTTTCACATATTATTGCCTACGGACTTTCGGCGCTGGTTTTTCAAAAAGAAGTTACACTGCCATACAAACACAAAAAAATAAATGCAAACCCATCCATTTATGATCAGTACAAAGGGCAATTTGGCACAATTGAAATCATAAAAAGGGGTACCAAACTTTATTACAACAGTATGGAACTTGAACTTTTCCCTGAATCAAAAACAAAATTTTTTAGATCAGATGACAATGATAGAACAGTAGAATTTATAGCTAACGAAAATGACAGTTACAATTCAATTGTGGTCACTAAAGGAGGCGTAAAAGAAATCTTCACGAAAAACAACCCAAAGTAACAACTTTAAAAAACAAAAATTTAATGTGTCGAAAATAAAGGAAAATGCAACACTTGGTTATATCATTTGGAAATACAATGACAAGAAATTAGATACTATTTTTCTGTTTGGCACCAGTAAAACCGAATTTTTGAACTTACTCGTTTACACCAAACTGTGATAGAAAAAAACGCTTTTTTAGAAAAACCTTTTTGAAAGGAAGAAATAGATTCCTAATTGCTAATTCCTTGTGAATCTAAATTTAACCAAAAGGTAACGCAACCAAAAACCCCATTAGTTATCTTTAAAGAAATATTTGAATATGAAAAAAATAGTATTTCTCCTTCTGGCTTCAATTTTGTTTGTTTCCTGTTGGCCAACAACCGATCCCAATGATTTTGAGCGACAAGAATACCAACCTGTAATTATTACTCGGAGCGCCCTAGAAACTTCGATCGTTTTTCAAAACACACAGCCCATTGTTAAATCAGGAAAAATTTACGTTAAAGGAGATTTAATGTTTATTAATGATGTCAACAAAGGATTTCATGTTTACGATTATGCAAATCCAAGTAAACCAGAACGACTCTATTTTATAAAGGCGCCAGGAGCCACTGATTTAGCCATCAAAGGCAATACGGTGTACATCAATCAAGCTGTAGATTTAGTCACCGCCACGTTCGATCAAACAACAAAAATTTTTAAGGTTACTAACCGAAATAAAAATGTGTTTCCGCAAAAGCAAGCTCCAAACGGGACATTTGGCTACACAAAAGACAATGAAATTATAATTGACTGGAATCTAAAAAAATAATCATGAAAAAAATTATATTCTTCTTCCTTTTGATAGTTACAATCGGTTGTTCTAACAGTGATAGCGCATCAAACGATAGCACCGGTCAAGGCGGTTCCCTCGCTGTTTTTGCCCTAAAAGACAATTATCTATATAGCGTAGACCAAATGAAATTAAATGTGTTTTCGTTAATAGATGGCGAAAAACCTGTTAAAGTGAACGATATTCCTATTGGCTTTGACATCGAAACGCTGTTCGCTTATGGAGATAACTTGTTTATTGGATCTAGAAACGGGATGTTTATTTATTCGATTAGCAATCCTGAAAACCCAACCAAATTATCAAGTGTACGACACTTTACCGCTTGCGACCCTGTCATTGCAAACAGCACACATTCCTATGTAACGTTGAACTCAAACACTACTTGTGGCAATAACATCAACGTTTTGCAAGTTTACGACACTAAGGATCTTAAAAATCCTAAACTAATTCACAGTCGGAATCTCATGCAACCCAAAGGAATTGGTTTTTATACGGCAAAATACCTATTGGTTTGCGACGATGTTCTCAAAATATTTAACATCGAAAATCCGGTAGAACCTGTTTTGGTTCACTCAATCGACAAAAATTGTTTTGATGTAATTATTCGAGACAATACCTTATTTGCAATTGGGAACAAAGGGGTTTACCGCTATAAAATGAATCCAAACGACATCAAAGACATACAACTAGAGAGCGAAACAAATTTTTAATTTCCGCCTTTGGGTAAAAGATAAAACGACTTTTTAGAAAGTCGTTTTTTTGTAATGTAATTCTACTAAGCTATGCTAGCGAATTAAAACCATATTTCATTATCATAAAGACTAATCGCTTTGGCAATTTGAATGCTCTTGTTCAAAAAGAAAGCGCTATAAATTATACCATTTCAAATTTAAGAAAACAGGCTTAAAACCAACTATTACCAAAGGAAATATACTTTGAAATAATTTACTTATTATCAACAACTTAAGATTATTATTTCAATTGAACTCATTATGAAATTCTACTTTTTTTTTATGAGTTATTCAATACATTTATCTAAGTAGATTGTTCAAAAATTATATTCATTTTTGTCAAGCAGTGCATAATTACGCACCATTTACAAACTATACACTCTTAACACTTGAAGTCTCGAAATTAAATAATAAACATTCGTACTTACAGCGTACAAAGTGAATTATTCTCGTAATACAATCATCCAATCCATATAAATTTAACATGATTTACACGATAACAATACTAATTTGACATGCATATTCGTATTAATTTATATATTAGCACAGGAATTAAGAGAGTATAAATAACAATACATCGCAACTAAAAGAATAAATCATAGTATTTTTCACTTCAATAAAACAACATCTATGAAAAAAAGCACATTACAAGAAATGAATGATTCAGATCTAATAAAAAGAAAAAACACACTAAAAGGAGTGCTTATTGGTTTTGGAGTTATATTTATTTTGGCTCTAGGAACAATGATAAGTCTTTACACAAACAAACCATTTAACCCTGTTTTATTTATCCCCTGTTTAGTGATTGCTATTACTCTGCTACCCCAGTTTGTAATATACAATACCATAATAACTGAAATCAAGTCTAGAAACATATAATTGAAAGATATGGAAATGTCCTGCTCTAATTGCAACCAAAACATTACTGCACACTTTTGTGGTAACTGTGGTCAAAAAAAATACAAACGCATTGACAAAAAATATATTTGGGATGAAATTCAATATACTTTTTTACATACAAATAAAGGATTCCTCTACTCTGTTAAAAAGATAATTCAAAATCCAGGAAAAACAGCCAAAGAATTTATTGATGGCAACCGTGTAAACCATTACAAACCTATTTTACTTTTGTTTGTTTTGAGCGGTATTTCAGCATTTATAAGTTTCAAGGTAATTGGTTTCGGTGAAATTAGTGCAAATGCCCTCGCAAATGAAAAGGTAACAAAATCATTTATGACAAAATACACGTCATTAGTATCAAGTTACTCAACATTTCTCATACTTTTGAGCATCCCCTTTTATGCTTTTTGCACCAAGATAGCATTCCGCAAATGGGGTCACAACTTTTACGAACACATAGTCATTAACACGTATTTGATGTGTTTTTATACCCTTTTATCACTCTTTGTGCTTTACCCGTTAATGTACATTTTTAAATCTAACGAAACACTTATTTTACAATTATCCAATTTTTCGATAATAAGCTTACCCATAGTCTTTGTTTGGATGTGTCGCAATTTATATCCAGAAAAAACACTGAAAGCAATTCTTTTTAGAATAATAGCTGTAATTGTTTTATTAACAGTGATTTTTTTATTGATAATTATCCTATTAATAATTATTGGAGTTTTGATCGCATATGCAAATCCAGAAGCATTCAAGCATTTGATACCTAAGAAATAGGAAATTGCTGTTTGACTTTTTTGAAAGAAATAAACAATACCTAATTTAAAATTTTGGAACATAAAATTCTACTACATAAAAACCAATTTGCTCAACATAAAACAAACTAGAAGAACATCATATTTCATATACCTATAAAAAGCGTTTTTTTAGCGTAAATTGCTTGAAATAAAATTTGATATGCGATTACTATTTATTTTTATCTGTTTATGTTGTTTCAGTTGTACAATTAAAAAAAATATCAAAAAGCCAGCAGCTGCCTTAACACTAGAAAAGAAAGTTTGGACTGTGCATGATACGATTGGTTTTACAAAATACAGTTGGCAATTAGATTCTATATATAACCGTTTAGGGATTAAGGATTCTAAAAATAAAATGCAATGGAAAGCAGCTATAAGTCCGCATGACGATTATAAATACGCCGGACGCTTGTATTACGAATCGCTTAAAGGAATTAATGCCAACACAATTATTTTAATTGGTGTTGCACATCGCGCTCGCAACTTTACCCTTCAAGACAAAATAATCTTTGGAGATTTTACACATTTGCAATCGCCTTATGGTGATTTAAAAGTGTCTGATTTAAATGCTGAAATCATGGCGCAACTACCAAAATCTTCCTACTTAGTTCATAATGAAATGCAAGAGTTAGAACATTCATTAGAAGCTATAGTACCTTTTTTACATCGCAAAAACAAGAATTTGCAAATTATTCCAATACTGGTGCCGTACATCAATTACGAAACAATTGACAATATTAGCAACGCACTTTCTGATGTGGTGTCAAAAATTTTAAAAGAAAAGCATCTTAAATATGGAAAGGATGTAGCAGTTGTCATTTCGAACGATGCCGTACATTATGGCAATGAAGAATGGAGTGGCGATTTGGCCCCTTTTGGAGTTGATGATGAAGGCACCAAAAAAGCTAGGGCTTTGGATATGAAAATTATTGAGAAGTGTTTAGTAAACGAAATTAGTACAGAAAAAGTAAAAAACTTCACCGAATACACCGTCAAAAACACAGATTACAAAGAATATAAATGGGTTTGGTGTGGCAGATATTCGGTGCCATTTGGAGTGAGTTTTGCCAATAAATTAAGTCTGTCATTATCCAACAAACCGCTGAAAGGGACTTTTTTAAATTATGCCTCAAGCATTGATCATGAACTTATAAAAGTAGAAGATTTAAGTATGGGAACTACGGCTATAGCTACTCAAAAACACTGGGTAGGTTATGCAAGTATCAAATACGAATAGAAATAAAATCTTGAGGGTTAAGAAATCTCTTTTTGCGTTCTGCCCGTTTTTATTTCCATTTCAAAAAACATACATGCTAGATACTCGTATTTATTGTAGATTATAATTTCACAAAAACACTGTAGTTTTAAAATTCAGGAAAAAAACTAAAACAACTTCATTTTGAACACAAGTAACTTTGGTTTGGATACAAGCTTCAAGTAGAAAGCGATGAACTTTGCTGCTTAACATTAAGTAAAAAAAAAAATGAAGTACACTATTTTAGTAAACACCGGATTACAAGTTTCGAGTTTGTGTTTAGGCACAATGAATTATGGTGGTAAAGGATTTTTTGGTTACATGGGAAATCTGGACCAAACAGCGGTTGATGAACAGATAAAAATGGCAATTGATGCTGGTGTAAATTGTATTGATACCGCCAATATTTATTCTGAAGGATTATCAGAAATAATGATTGGTAAAGCCATTAAAAATTTGGGAATTGTCAGGAATGATTTGATTCTAGCTACAAAAGTTAGAGGTACAACAGGAACCACGCCCAACAGCTTGGGACTTTCTAAAAAACACATTCTCCAAGAAGTAGAGGCAAGTTTAAAAAGACTTGGGACAGATTATCTTGATTTGTACCAAATTCACACTGCCGATCCTTTAACGCCCATTGAGGAAACCCTGCGCACCTTAGACGATTTAGTACGTAGCGGTAAAATTCGATATTTTGGAGCAAGTAATCTTAGTGCTTGGCAAATGATGAAAGGTTTGTCTTATTCGCAATACAATGGTCTCGATCGCTTTGCATCACTGCAGGTTAATTATTCCTTAGACGTGCGAGATGTTGAACGAGAAATAGTACCCATGTTGCTAGACCAAAAAGTCGGGATGATGGTTTGGAGTCCTTTAAGCGGCGGCTTACTCACTGGAAAATACCAAAGAAATGGTCAGAAAGCTAAAGGCCGCTTGAACAGTTTTCCCTTCCCTCCTTTTCATGAGCAGAGAGCATATGATGTTTTAGACGTATTGGTTCCTATGGCTGCAGAAAAAAACACATCAGTTGCACAACTTGCCTTGGCTTGGGTCATGCAGCAACCCGCAGTCAGTACTGTAATTATTGGAGCTACAAAACCTCATCAATTGCAAGACAATCTTAGAGCTACAAATGTTATCTTTACTCCTGACGAATTAATCCAACTAAATAAGGTAAGCGATTTACCCGTAGAATACCCAGGAAATGTACTTGATATCATGACTTTGGACAGAAGATCTGGAATTGACTTTCAAAAAAGCTAAATTTACCACATAATTATGCAGGCAATCCAAACCATTGCCTGCTTATTTTGACTATGAAAAATACCAGCTCAAATATTATTGCTATTACTTCGGTACAAAAATTACACGACTTTTTAGGCCTTTCTAGTCCTTTGAATCCTTTGATTACCGTGATTGATCATGCTTTAACCTCAAAATTCAATGCTGCTACTAACAATAAACTAAGTTTAGATCTCTTCAATATTTCCATTAAAAGAAGCTTTAAAGGACAATTAAAATATGGTAAAAATACCTATGATTTTGATTCAGGCAGCATGTCATTCATTGCACCCAACCAAATTATAGGACTGGATAATGCCGAAAATATAAACCAAGACGGATGGTCTTTACTCTTTCACCCGGATTTGATTCGTGCATATCCTTTCGGGAAAGTCATTAAAAATTATGGGTATTTCAGCTACGAAGAAAACGAAGCCCTACATCTTTCAGAGGAAGAAGAGCGTACCATAGAATCTATAGTAGACAACATCAAAAAAGAAATACACGCTCGTTTAGATCGTTTTAGCCAAGATGTTTTGGTGTCTAACCTAGAATTGTTAATGAGTTACGCTAACCGATTTTACAACAGACAATTTATTTCCCGAAAAATGGCTTCGAACGACTTGCTGAGTCAATTTGAACTGCTGCTTACGCGCCATTTTGCCCCAGAGACAGTAACTAAAATCCCAACTGTTGAAGAATTAGCAGTACAATTACATGTTTCTGCTGCTTATTTAAGTGATATGTTACGGAGTACAACAGGTCAAAATACCCAGCAACACATTCACAATCAAATTATTGAAAAAGCCAAACATATTTTAACCACGACTAATCTGAGCAGCAGTGAAATTGCTTATGCACTAGGGTTTGAGTATCCGCAATCTTTTAGTAAATTATTTAAAAACAAAACGACTTTCACCCCTACTTCCTACCGTAAAAGTTTCCATTAAAAATATAAAATTCGGGGTTAGCATTAAAAGAGAAGTTACATAATTCCCTATATTTTTTACTCGTTTTTTTTGAGTTTTCGCTTAGGAAGGATTCTCTTCAAAATACCGTTTTTCAATTCTTTTAATATCTTTAATAGAATTTTTGGCCCAAGCCAAACGTTTTTCTAGGATTTCGTTCTCGGTTAAGTGCCAATCCATATTGGAATTGCGCAATCTATTGGTTAGGTTTTGAATGATGATTGCTGCCGAAACGGAGATATTCAAACTTTCGGTGAAACCCACCATGGGGATTTTTAAAAAACCATCGGCACGTTGCAAGATTTCCTCAGATAAACCATCACGTTCAGTGCCAAAAAATAAGGCGCTGGGTTTAGATATATCAAAATCTTCCATTAAACAATCGTTGTCGTGTGGCGTGGTAGCGATAATTTGATAACCTTTGTTTTTTAAAGTGTCAACACAAGTTGTCACACTGTCAAACGTGCTAATGTCAACCCATTTTTGGGCGCCCATGGCAATTTCTTTATCGATACTTTTTCCGTAACGCTGTTCAATTACGTTCAGTTCTTGAATACCAAAAACCTCGCAACTACGCATCACGGCGCTGGTATTGTGCATTTGAAATACATCTTCAACGGCTATAGTAAAATGTTTGGTTCTGTTTTGCAATACTTTCAAGAATTTCTCTTTGCGGTTATCTGTGAGGATATTTTCAAGAAACTCGAGATATTTTAAATTGATCATGTGGGATTATTTTTTGGCAAAAATAGTAAAAAAGACTAGTTTTATCTTTTAAAGAACAGCTAGTATTGATCTCTTACCGATTGTACTTTAAAAGATATAAAAAGTACACTTACGGGATTTGCGTGAGGGATTGACGCGGCATCCTTTATGGGCTTTTTTTGCCCATAAAGATAGAGCAGAAAGCCCGTTCGCCGCGGCGAACACGCCCAAAAAAATAGAACATGAAAAAGAAATTAGTAGTTTTGACTGGCGCTGGAATTAGTGCTGAAAGTGGTATTAAAACGTTTCGTGATAGTGATGGACTCTGGGAAGGGCATAACGTTCAAGATGTGGCCACGCCCGAAGGTTGGCACAAAAATCCAGCTTTGGTACTTGATTTTTACAACCAAAGGCGTCGACAGCTGAAAGAGGTTACTCCTAACGCAGCTCATTCTATTTTAGCAGAACTGGAGTCGGAATTTAATGTGCATATCATCACTCAAAATGTAGATGATTTGCACGAGCGTGCTGGCAGCACACAAGTATTGCACCTGCATGGGGAATTGTTGAAAGTGCGCAGTACGCGCAACCCCAATTATATATTAAAATGGACTGAAGATTTGAATTTTGGCGACTTTGATGAAAATCAAAATCAATTGCGCCCGCACATTGTGTGGTTTGGCGAAGAAGTTCCTGCACTTGAAGAAGCTATTTCGATTACAGAAACTGCTGATTATTTTGCCGTGATAGGTACCTCGCTGCAAGTGTATCCGGCGGCAGGTTTGATTGATTTTACCAAAGTGACAACACCACTATTTTACATTGACCCCAAACCGATTAAAATTCCGAACTTGAGAAATCAACTGCAAGTGATTCCTGAAATTGCATCAAAAGGAGTTGAAATCATGAAAAATAAATTACTACATAAAATACCAAAAGAATGGCAATAGCAATGGCAAAAAATCAATTATTAGAGCAATAAAAGTCTAAACTTATAATCCATTACTTGTAACTTATAACTATTTTTGTGCCTTTCGAACAAACAACTAAACAATGACTACTTTAAACGAATTGAATGCTATTTCTCCAATTGATGGAAGATATAGAAGTAAAACCCTTTCTTTAGCTCCATTTTTCTCTGAAGAAGCTTTGATCAAATACCGCGTACTGGTTGAAATTGAATATTTCATTGCCTTGTGCGAAGTGCCTTTGCCACAACTTGCTGGGCTGAATTCGGATTTATTTGAAAGTTTACGCAACATTTACCAAAATTTTTCGACAGAAGATGCCCTTTGGATTAAAGAAACAGAAAAAGTAACCAACCACGATGTAAAAGCGGTAGAATACTTTATCAAAGATGCTTTTGAAAAACTAGGTTTATCACAATATAAAGAGTTCATTCATTTTGGGTTAACTTCCCAAGACATCAATAACACTGCGATTCCGTTATCGACTAAAGAAGCGTTTGAAAAAGTATACATGCCGTCGTTAATCGCTTTGACAGCAAAGCTGAAAGAGTTGAGCGTAGAATGGAAAGACGTCCCAATGCTGGCTCGCACGCACGGACAGCCTGCCTCACCTACTCGATTGGGTAAAGAAATTGGCGTTTTTGTAGAACGACTAGAGGAGCAAATGCGTTTGTTATTCAATATCCCTTTTGCAGCTAAATTTGGTGGTGCTACTGGAAATTACAATGCCCACCATGTAGCTTACCCACAAATTGATTGGAAACAATTTGGAGGGAAATTTGTCGAAGATATTTTAGGATTACACCACTCCTTCCCAACCACACAAATAGAACATTACGATCATTTTGCAGCGTTTTTTGATGCGTTAAAAAGAATAAACACCATCATTATTGACTTGGATAGAGACATTTGGACGTATGTTTCAATGGAGTATTTTAAGCAAAAGATAAAAGCAGGCGAAATAGGATCGTCAGCCATGCCGCATAAAGTAAACCCAATTGACTTTGAAAACTCAGAAGGAAACTTAGGGATTGCCAATGCTATTTTTGAACACCTTTCGGCAAAATTACCGCTGTCAAGATTGCAACGTGATTTAACAGATAGTACTGTTTTAAGAAATGTGGGCGTACCAATCGGTCATACGATCATAGGATTTGAAGCTACCTTGAAAGGATTGAATAAATTACTCTTGAACGAACCTAAATTTCACGAAGATTTAGAGAAAAACTGGGCCGTGATAGCGGAGGCAATTCAGACTATTTTGCGTCGTGAAGGATATCCAAATCCGTATGAAGCCTTGAAAGGGTTGACACGAACTAATGAAGCAATTGATAAAAACGCCATTCATGGTTTTATTGCAACACTCGATGTATCTGAAGCTATAAAAGCCGAATTACTGCAAATTACACCAAGCAATTTCTTGGGAATCTAAGCCTGAATATTGTTATACTTTTCTAAAATCTGCTTTTGTCACTTGATAAAAGCAGATTTTTTTGTTATTTTAGTAAAAATTCAAAATTTATGTTTCCCTTTTTATCCACTTCAATAGTTCATTTACCCGATTTAATAACTGATTTAGGTTTAATCTTAATCACTGCTGCCATAGCTGTAATGTTATTTCGAATTATGAAACAGCCTTTGGTTTTAGGGTATTTGGTTGCAGGATTTTTAGCCAGTTCTGAATTTGATTTTTTCCCAACAGTAAAAGATGTTAATAGTGTGAAGGTTTGGGCCGAGATAGGGGTTATTTTCCTATTATTCAGTTTAGGTCTTGAGTTCAGTTTCAAAAAACTGGTAAAAGTAGGTGGTACGGCTTCTATCACAGCGTTTACACAAATAATTACACTAGTGACATTGGGCTTTTTTACGGGTCAGTTTTTGGGTTGGAGTAAAATGAACAGTATTTTTCTTGGCGTAATATTGTCTATTTCATCCACTACCATAATCTTAAAAACCTTTGATGAACTGGGCGTAAAATCACAAAAATTTGCTGGAAACGTAATTGGTTCTCTTATTGTTCAAGATATTATTGCCATTTTGATGATGGTTTTACTCTCAACAGTTGCGGTGAGTCAGCAGTTTTCTGGAATGGAATTGGTGCAATCCGTTTTAAAACTAATTTTCTTTTTAACCATCTGGTTTGTAGTAGGAATCTTTTTTATACCCACATTATTAAAAAAAGCCAAACATTTATTAACCGATGAAATGATATTAATTATTTCATTAGCCTTGTGTTTACTAATGGTTATTTTTGCAGCAAATGTTGGATTTTCTCCAGCCCTTGGTGCCTTTATCATGGGATCTATCATTGCCGAAACTACGCAAGCAGAACACATAGAACATCTTGTAAAGCCTGTAAAAGACTTATTTGGTGCGGTGTTCTTTGTATCTGTAGGAATGTTAATTGATCCCAATACACTGATAGAATATGCTTTTCCAGTGGCTGTTTTGACATTAATCGTAATCTTTGGGCAATCCATTAGTTCAACCATAGGTTCTTTGCTATCGGGGCAACCGCTTAAACAATCCATACAATCTGGTATGAGTTTATCTCAAATTGGAGAATTTTCATTTATCATTGCCACATTAGGAACCACCTTAAAAGTAACTAGTGATTTTTTATATCCTATAGTAGTTGCTGTATCTGCAATTACCACTTTTACCACACCTTTCATGGTCAAGTTTGCAGAACCTTTCTCGGTTTTTATCGAAAAGAAACTTCCTAAAAGATGGGTAAAAAGAATTCAATTGTACAGCTCTAATACCGAAGAAATAAAGTCATTAAGCAATTGGCAAATTGTAATGCGAAGTTACCTCACACAAGTTGTACTACACTCTATTATCATTGTAGCCATTATTTTACTTTCGTCAAATTTTATACTTCCGTTAGTAGAACATTCCAAATTTGGAAATGCTATTGCTGCATTAATTACACTGATTATATTATCACCATTCTTATGGGCGCTTTCATTAAGAAGAGTAGCTGTTCAAGAAGTTCAAATTTTATTGGAGCAGAAAAAGCATTATGGTCCTATAATCATGCTAGTACTTTTTAGAATTGCTCTTGCTCTGTTTTACGTTGGATTTATTTTAAATACTTTTTTCTCAGCAGGAATTGCTGCAATAGCTTTTTTAATTGCGATAGGTGCTTATATCTTATTCCCGAAAAAATTACATGCCGTTTATCATAAAATTGAAGATCATTTTATGACCAACTATAATGATCGAGAAATTAAAAAAGAAAACAAACGCCAAAATACACTCTCTCCTTGGGACGGACACATGACAGAGTTTGAAATTGCCAAAGAATCTAATTTAGCTGGGAAAACTCTTGAAGAATTAAAAATTAGAGAACAGTTTGAAATCAACATCGCCTCAATTAAAAGAGGAGAGATAGTAATTAATATTCCTTTGAAAACCGAAAGATTGTTTCCTGGAGATGAAATAAGTATTATCGGAACGGATAAACAAGTTAAGGAATTTAAAATCTACTTGGATAAAAATGAAATTGATGTTGCCGAAAAAGTGGTTGAGACTGACATTATCCTTCAAAAACTAGAACTAAAAAACCGCGTTTGTATTGGCAAAAGTATTCGAGAATCGCAAATTCGAGAAAACACCCATGGTATTATTGTTGGTATAGAACGCAACGGAAAACGAACCTTAAATCCTGAATCTCATCTCATATTAGAGGAAAGCGACATTTTATGGATTGCGGGTGAGAAGAAAAAAATTGCCGCATTTTTAAGATCTTAGTCTTTTTTCCATAAAAAAACCATTAAGAAAATTAAGTTTCAATAGCAATTGAAGGCTTATGTAATTTTCTTAATGGTTTTAATTTATTGTAATCATAGCACTATTTCAAATAATTATCTGAAATTTGCTCTGAAACTATCTTGAATAATTAGGAGCTTCTTTTGTTATTGTCACATTATGTGGGTGGCTTTCATTGATTCCACTAGCAGTAATACGAACAAAACGACCTGTTTCTTGCAAGGTTGGAATGTCTTTTGAACCACAATATCCCATTCCAGCACGAAGACCACCAATGAATTGTTGCATACTTTCGTTCAATTCTCCTTTGTAAGGTACACGACCTACAATTCCTTCAGGAACTAATTTTTTAACATCATCTTCTACGTCTTGAAAATATCTGTCTTTTGATCCTTCTTGCATGGCTTCAACTGAACCCATACCGCGGTATGATTTGAATTTACGTCCTTCAAAGATGATTGTTTCTCCCGGAGACTCCTTAGTACCAGCTAATAAAGATCCTAACATCACACAATCAGCACCTGCAGCAATAGCTTTTGGGATATCACCAGTGTAACGAATTCCTCCGTCAGCAATAACTGGAACTCCTGTACCTTTAATAGCAGCGGCTACCTCAAGCACAGCAGAAAATTGAGGAAAACCAACTCCTGCAACAATACGAGTGGTACATATTGAACCAGGTCCAATTCCTACTTTTACACCATCCGCACCATTTTCAACTAAATAACGTGCTGCTTCAGCAGTAGCAATATTACCAACAATTACATCAATCTGCGGGAATTTAGATTTTACTTCTTTCAAAGTATTTACTACACCTTGTGTATGTCCGTGAGCAGTATCAATAATAATGGCATCTACACCTGCATTTACAAGTGCTTCGGCTCTTAACACTGCATCACCGGTTACGCCAATAGCTGCAGCAACGCGCAAACGTCCGTATACATCTTTGTTAGCGATAGGTTTTTGGGTTAATTTGGTAATGTCTCTAAAAGTGATTAAACCTACCAATTTATAATCTGCATTTACAACAGGTAATTTTTCAATTTTATATCCTTGTAAAACTACTTCGGCTTGTTCTAATGAAGTTCCTTCGGCAACAGTAACTAGATTTTCGCTAGTCATTACCTCAACAATTGGTCGAGAACCGTTTTTTTCAAAACGTAAATCTCTATTGGTAACAATCCCTTTTAATGTTTTATTTTCATCAACAATTGGAATACCACCAATACCAAATTCTTTCATGGCATTTTTAGCATCGGCAACAGTAGAAATTAATGGTAAAGTTACTGGATCGATAATCATACCTGACTCCGCACGCTTTACTTTTCTAACTTTTGCCGCTTGTTGCTCAATAGTCATATTTTTATGCAAAACACCAATTCCACCTTCTTGAGCCATAGCTATTGCCATAGCACTTTCAGTTACTGTATCCATAGCAGCAGATACAATTGGTACATTAAGCGTAATATTTTTAGAAAATTTTGATTGAATACTTACTTCACGTGGAAGAACGTTAGAATAGTTTGGAACTAATAGAACATCATCGTAAGTCAATCCTTCACCGATAATCTTAGAGTTGTGTGCGATCATTGCAATTGTAGTTGGTGTTTAATTGCGTGCAAATATACATTTTTTTTCGCAAAAAAAGAACAGATTATTCATAAATCAATAAACAAGAACCTCATAAATACAGATTTGGTTACAGATAAATCTACAACTATTGATTTTAATCTAACTCTTAAACACACTATCTAATCTGATAAATGACAAATAAGAATCAACTAAACATTGCAACTTGCGCTTATAAATTTGAAAATTATTATTTCACAATTACATTAAGTCCTAATTGAAAAGACAAACTATTTGCTTTTGTAACGTCTCTGTATTCCAACAGATTATCAGCCATTAGATAAAAGTTTACGGGGCCAGCCGTAGTAGACAAACCTAAACCAATGTTTCTACTTGAAAAAGAATCGATAGTATAGGTAGCCTTTGCTTGTAATCCTTTCAAAATTTTTCTCGAAAAATAAGTGGTAAAAGCGGCCAGAGGCATTCTAGGGGTTGACATGACAAATAATTGTGCTCCTACAGCACTTTTATAAACAACATCACTTCCATTACCATTACAGTTACAATCTTCTTCGCTATCCTCGTCAAACGAATATTGAAAAGAAGTATTCAACTTAATAGGGCGCCAAGTGGTGTATTTTGTATTTATTGTGTCTAGTGGAATGGCGTCTTGAAACTCCTCATAAATATTTTCTGCTGAATCTCCTGAACTAAAGCTAGGAACAACTCCTCTGTAATTGTATCTTCCTTTTAAAGTGTAACTTTCTACATCCTTAGTATGGTTTATAAATCCTATGTCCAGAATGCTTCCCGTTATTTGAATGTTTTGTGTGGGATAATAAGTGAAACCCGCATCAAAGCCAAAACCCAAATTTCCGCCTAACATTACACCTTTTGTAATGTCCTTAACTACATCCGAATCATTGTTTTCATCATCATACTTCGCTATTCCAGATGTGTTTAACTGCATATTAGAATAGATACTTTGATCGTAAACACCTATATTTGAAGGCCCTGTATAGATATAACCTGAGTTTTTTGTAGAATTGGCATTATAAATACTGGAGTAAATCTTTCCACGAACACCCACAATAAAGCTTTTGCTAATATTTTTATGTACTCCAATGTGCCACACTGACAATAACTCAGCATTCATACTTAAATCTCCTAAGTCAAAAATTTTTCCTAAGTAATTACTATTGCCATCAATTGCAAGAATGGCTAAATCCTTAGGCATGTAACTCATCATATCAAATTCTTGATACATACCAAATGAGACATACGCATTGGAAGCATCACGGTCAGCACCTGGAATTCTAAACCCGCCATTAAAAATTTCCATTTGCTGGTTTACCGCCAATTTATCATTTCTGTTTGTCGTCATCACCACATTACGCAACTTAGTGTTAAAATCAACACCATCGTTTGCAAATAGATCGTAGGTACTAAAACCGCTTGAACCTACATTAGCAGAAACACCAGACAATAACGGAACTCCAGCATACCATTTGTACTTAAAATCAGCACCCGGATTTGTCATCAATGATTGTGGAACTGCCGTGAAATTGTACAAGATTTGCTTGTTTTGAGACCAACTACAAAATGTAACGAGCAATGTTAAAATGTGAATTATTTTTTTCATTCTACAACAAGATAAGCCGTTACACCTGAACGTAATATTAATTTCCCTGAACTAGTTTCGGTCAATGGTTGACCCGGTGACATGCGTAATATGAAAGCAATTTTGGTTGTTCTTTTAAGTAAATCAAGTTGCACATTCTCAAAAAAATCCGTTCTATTTACTTTGTTTACTGTTCCAGAATATGCTGGCACATTAAGATTGGCAGAATAAACTGTAGTATTGTCTTTATCTAAAAATAGAAGTTCTACTTCATAAGCCCTATTAATGGTGTTTTCCATTTCGGTAAAAATAGAAGCTTTCTTAAGATTATCTCTAAAAAATTTATCTGAAAAAACATCCACTGCAGGTACATCAAAAACTAAGCTTTGCTCTTGACCATTGTCTACAAAATCTGGAGCAGGAACTTCAAAATAAGCTAAATTAGCTATAAAAACAGGCTCTAATTTCAAAGTGTTCACTTGATCAAAATCAACATCACTAGCACATGAAGTAAAAAGAAATACGATAGAGATGCAACTATAAACGAATGTAATGAGAGATCTTTTCATTTGGAATTAGTAATTTGATTGTTATAAAAATACATACTTTTTATTAAAAAAACGAAATTAAATTAACTCTAGTATGTAGATTCAACAAACAACCATACAATTGCTTTTTTAATGAAATTCTCCAAATAATTTTGATGCCTCATTGTAGGCGCTTTCAAAACTCATGGGACTCATGCCCGAATATTCTTTTTTTGCTGTAAAATAAGAGAGTAATTTTTCTGTAGGCATGTTTCCTGTTAGATTATCGGTTGCCATAGGACAACCTCCAAATCCTTGTATAGCACCATCAAATCGCCTGCAACCCGCAAGATAAGCAGCATCAATTTTTTCAAACCATTTATCAGGAGTAGTATGCAAATGAGCTCCGAACTCAATAGTAGGATATTGCGGAATTAAATTTGAAAATAAATACGAGATAACATCTGGGGTTGAACTACCCACGGTATCCGAAAGGGATAAAATTTTAACACCCATTGCGGCTAATTTTTGAGTCCATTCACCCACAATATTCACATCCCATGGATCACCGTATGGATTCCCAAAACCCATTGATAAATAAGCAACTACCTCTTTATTTGATTTATCAGCAATTTCAAGAATTTCCTGTAAAGTCACTAGAGATTCAGCAATGGTTTTGTGTGTATTACGCATCTGAAAATTTTCAGAAATAGAAAAAGGAAAACCAAGATACTGTATTGCTGCATGACTTGCAGCCTGCGAAGCACCTAGTGTATTGGCAATTATTGCAAGAAGTTTGCTTTTAGTTTGAGATAAATCCAATTGATCCAGCACTTCGGCTGTGTCCTGCATTTGTGGAATTGCTTTTGGAGAAACAAAGCTTCCAAAATCAATACTGTCAAACCCCACTCTTAATAAAGACTGAATGTAAGCTACCTTTCTGGCTGTGGGAATAAATGGTTTTATGCCTTGCATGGCATCGCGCGGGCATTCTATAATTTTTATTGGCTCCATATAAAGTCAAAGATACTAAAGTAATTGTTTTTACGAAATCGTTTTTTCTGTTTAACGCAAAATTTAAAAATTCCGAAAATTAGTAGTAATCAATCACATTTTTTCTTAAATGACTATTACAAAAAAAGCTACGCTTGTGGGCTTTTTTTTAGTTAGGATTTTGACTTTCTTTTTAACAAGGCTTTGTTAATTGCAACAACAAGTGCTGGACCTTCATATATAAAACCAGTGTATAGCTGAATCAAACTGGCTCCAGCATCAAGTTTTTCAAGAGCATCGGCAGCGGAGTGAATCCCCCCTACACCTATTATTGGAAAAGCTTTGTTACTTTTTTCTGAAAGGAATCGAATAACTTCGGTAGCCCTTTTTGCAAGTGGTTTTCCTGAAAGCCCACCTATTTCAATACGATTCGCTGCTTGTAAACCTTCGCGAGAAATAGTTGTATTAGTAGCTATAACTCCCGCAATACCGGTTATACTTATAATATCTATAATATCAAGCAATTGATCATCAGTAAGATCCGGAGCAATTTTAAGTAAAATTGGTTTTTGCTTTGGCTTAGCCAAATTCTTGTTCTGTAAGGTTTGCAACAACAGTGTTAACGGTTCTTTGTCCTGGAGGGCCCTTAAATTAGGGGTATTAGGAGAACTTACATTGACAACAAAATAATCTACATAATCATACAAAGCATCAAAACATAATTCATAATCTAGCGCAGCATCTTCATTTGATGTAATTTTATTTTTACCAATATTTCCACCAATTAAAACCTTCTCATTGCTTTTTAATCGATTAACCGCTTCATGAACTCCACCATTATTAAAACCCATTCGATTGATAATGGCACTGTCTTCTTTTAAACGAAATAATCTTTTCTTAGGATTTCCCTCTTGCCCTTTGGGCGTTAAGGTTCCAATTTCAATAAAACCAAAACCAAAATTAGAGAGTTCTTCGTATAACTTAGCATCTTTATCAAACCCTGCAGCAAGTCCCACGGGATTTTTAAATTTTAATCCAAAAACTTCTGTTTCTAATTTTGGATTGTCTATTAGATAAAGTGACTTAAACAATAAAGGAAAACCAGGTACTTTTGATAAAAATCGAATGCAAGAAAAAGTAAAATAATGAACCTCTTCTGGATCAAACCAAAAAAGAATAGGACGTAAAAGTAATTTATACATGATTGTGTAGTTGTGTCATGCAAAAATAGAACTATCTCAGCGATAAATAAATTTTTAGAAAAAAAATATAAAGATGTTACTTGAATCATCATAAATACAAAACAAAATGAAAGTCTTGAAAAGATAAAACGACAAATTTATTTCTCAACAAAAACATAAAATAAAAGCTCTATTTGTTAACTTTTAGTCTTATTTAACTTGTTATTTACTTAAAATGGCATAATTTTAGCAAATTGAAAATATCCCTAACAAATGGATGAATAACAACTTAAATTAAAATCTATGAAAATTAAAATAATAACAACAGCAATATTATTTTGCACCGTTCAAGTATTCTTTGCACAAGATATCAAAAAAGACACGCAATTACCAACCTCTAAATCATCTGTAGAAGCTACTAAAAATGACAGTATAAAAAAAGCAACTCTAGCAGCAAATAAAGCTTTAAAAGCCGAAGAAAAAATGCTCAAAGAAAGACTGAAAAATGATAAAAAAGCACTTAACCAAGCAGAAGAAACAGAAAAAGAAAAACACAAAGCAGATAAAGAACAAAGGGATTTTGCTTTAAAACAAAGTAGGATACTTGCTGCTGAAAAGTCGGTTCAAAAAAACAAAGAAAAGCTCGCTACTACCGAGAAAAAATTGGTAGATAACATGGAAAAATTCGAAAAGAAAAAAGACAATCGAAAACTAGATCCTACTCAAATAGAAAAAGAAAATATTAAAATTAGCAAGCAACAAATCAAAATCAACAATTTAAAAGAAGATGTTGCAAAAGCAGAAAAAAAATTGAGTAAAGTAAGAGATTAAACGTAAAACCACTTTCGAGTGGTTTTTTTGTGAAAAAGTAATATTGCTAAAGCTATAATGATCAAATAAAAATCAAAAAATGTTCTTAATGAAAATCAAAATCCATGTGGAAAAAATTATATTTGCATAAAACAAATTAAACCATGCAACATATCATTGAACGCTTCATCAGTTATGTTATAATTGATACAGAATCTGATGCCAACTCACCAACCACGCCAAGTACTCCAAAACAATGGGATTTAGCGAACAAGCTGGTTGAAGAGTTAAAAAATATTGGAATGCAAGATGTGACTATTGATGACAAAGCATATATCATGGCCACGTTACCTAGCAATGTTAATCATGAAGTACCTACAATAGGTTTTATATCACACTTTGACACCTCACCAGATTTTTGTGGTGCCAATGTAAAACCGCAAATAATTCCCAATTATGATGGTAAGGACATTGTATTAAACACTGAAAAAAACATCATTTTATCCCCAGATTATTTTAAAGACTTATTACAATACAAAGGGCAAACCTTAATAACAACCGATGGAACCACATTATTAGGAGCCGATGACAAAGCCGGAATCACTGAAATTGTAACGGCAATGGAATTCTTAATAAACAACCCTGACATCAAACACGGGAAAATCAGAGTTGGATTTACACCAGATGAAGAAATAGGTCGTGGTGCTCATCATTTTGACGTTGAAAAATTTGGAGCAGCATGGGCATACACTATGGACGGAAGCCAAGTAGGCGAACTCGAATATGAGAATTTTAATGCGGCTGGAGCCAAAATAACTTTCAAAGGAAAAAGTGTTCATCCAGGATATGCTAAAGGTAAAATGATCAACTCCATGCTAATTGCCAATGATTTCATCAATCAATTACCATCTGATGAAACTCCTGAGCAAACAAAAGGCTACGAAGGTTTTTTTCATGTTCACCACCTTTCTGGAAATATCGAAGAAACAGTTTTAGAATTGATAATCAGAGACCATAACAAGAAAAAATTTGAGAAAAGAAAAGAACTCATTGAAAAAATAACCGCAAAAATCAATAAAAAATACGCTAGGCAATTTGGAGAGGATATTGTAATTACAGAAATAAAAGATCAGTATTACAATATGAAAGAAAAAGTATTGCCCGTAAAATACATTGTTGATATTGCCGAGCAAGCAATGAGAGAATTGAACATAAAACCATTGATCAAACCTATTCGTGGTGGAACTGATGGATCACAACTTTCATATAAAGGACTTCCATGTCCTAATATTTTTGCTGGAGGTCATAATTTTCATGGGAAATACGAATATGTACCAGTAGAAAGTATGCAAAAAGCTGTTGACGTAATTGTTAAAATAGCCGAATTGACAACAAAACTATAACGAAATATTTATTTCATAATTCAAAAGTCTCCATCTCTCTGATAGGAGACTTTTTTTTGAATATAAATCAACAACAGAATGAATTGTTATCCGCAAACATATGCTTGTAAAAAAAACTCCTAAAACAAAAGCTTAACATTGAGCAATGAATAAAATCACTACATTTACTAACGTAAAAATAACAATTTATTAATATTGTGATTTATTATAACATCAAACAACTATAAACTACTTTTTTTATGACATCACACGAAGAGGAAACAAACCTCACACCAGAATCTACACCTGAGACTACTAAACCCGTTAGAGCAAGACGCGCTCCTGCAGCAAAAAAAACAGCTACTTCTGTAGAGACTGAAGACACAACAGAAAACCCATCACTTGATACTGAATCTACTGATATTGAAACACCAGCATCAGAAGAAGAAGTTATCACTTCTTCAGTTGAGGAAGTATTGAACGACAAGGATAAAAAGGAAAAGAAAGACAAAAAGGAAAAGAATAAAAACAAAGTAAAAATGAAAGACAAAGAAAAGAAAAAAGTAGCAAAGGCGAATGCCAAAGAAAAAGCTAAAGCCAAAGCTAAAAAAGCAAAGAAAACTAAAAAAGACAAAGCAAAAAAAGCTAAAGTAAAAGCAAAACTGAAAGCGAAAAAAGCTAAAGCTAAATCAAAAAAAGCTAAAAAGAACAAGAAGAGTAAAAAATAAAAATATTTTTAAATTCAAAAAGTAAAAAAAAAAAAAAAAAAAAAAAAAAAAAAAAAAAAAAAAAAAAAAAAAAAAAA
>NZ_JBWJVJ010000011.1:0-22644 GCF_056428925.1 Flavobacterium sp. GNP011
TTTTTTTTTTTTTTTTTTTTTTTTTTTTTTTTTTTTTTTTTTTTTTTTTTATTTTCTGTTTTTATATGTCACTGTTAACTGTGACTGAAAACTGAATACTAGAATTGCTCTCTTCCAGCAAAATGGAAAGCACCTTCAATAGCTGCATTTTCATCGCTATCAGAACCGTGAACTGCATTTTCTCCAATAGAAGTTGCGTATGCTTTACGGATAGTTCCTTCAGCAGCTTCAGCTGGGTTTGTAGCACCAATTAAAGTTCTGAAATCTTCAACTGCATTGTCTTTTTCTAAGATAGCAGCAACGATTGGTCCTCTTGACATGAATTCAACTAATTCACCGTAAAAAGGTCTTGCAGCGTGAACAGCATAAAATGCTTGAGCATCAGCAACAGTAAGTTGTGTTAATTTTAAAGAAACGATTTTGAAACCTGCATTAGTAATCATAGCAAGGATGTTTCCGATGTGTCCATTAGCAACAGCATCAGGCTTGATCATTGTAAAAGTTCTATTTGTAGCCATTTGTTTGTATTTTTAAATTTTGTGCAAAACTAGTATTTTTTTATTGAATATTTTTAGATTTTTTACATCCAAATTGTAATTAATGTATTAAAGTACTACTACATCAAATGTAATGTCCAATGGTTTTAGCATTTGAATCAATTGCGGAATTAAATTTTCACCATATTCAAGGTAAAATTCTGAAAAATTGTTTTGACGTTCCTGTAAACTTTGATTTGGGAAAAGTTCGTTTTGTAAATCAGTAATGCGCTGTAAAACATCACTCAAAGTTCTTTTTTGAGCTTTTAGTAAACGTTTTTCTAGGTTTTCTAATCCTTTTATTTGTTTGGCCTCCTGAGCTTTTAGGGCTCCCATAAAAGATTGATCGGTTTTTGTGGCACGTTGATGAAGTGAATCAAATTGTTGTTTTAATTGGTCTTTTAAATCTTTTAAATCAATTTGAATCTCTGATAATTCTTTGGTTTTATCGTTTCTTAAGTCTTTTTGTTTTGAAAACAAGTCGGACCAACTCAAGTTTAATTGATCTGCTTTTTTAGCTTGTTTTTCAGTTGCTAATAAAACAGAATTCCTTAGCAAAAGCATTGGAAAAGTAATTTTTGCAGCAGCAAAAAAAGATTTGAGTTCTAACCAATAGGCAATTTCTCCGCCTCCGCCTATATAGCAAAGATTTGGTAAAATTACTTCTTGATATAAGGGTCTCATAATCACATTTGGACTGAATTTTTCTGGATGGTTTTCTATAAGGGATAGAATTTCTGTTTCAGAAAACTCTAGTTTAGTGTGGTTTATTTTGTATCTATCGTTTTCAAAGATGATGCGTTCCCGGATGTTATCTTCAATATAAAACAGATTTATTTCTCTAGGATTCACCTGAATGGTGTACTCTTTTAATTTTTCAGCAGTTTCGAGCACTAATTTATGAGAAGTTTGCTGCAGTAATTCTTCTTTGATGTAAGGAATAAAGCTGCGCTTTAAGTCAGCATTATCGGCATCCATAATTACTAAGCCATAATTCCCAAATAGGGCATTGGCTAAAAACCGAGTGCCATCAGCAAGATTGTCGTGTTTGAGATAGGAATCTTCAAATAAATTTTTAAGTGTATTGGCATTTATACCGGAACCTAATTCGAGTGCATATACTTCAAGGAAATCGGCCAAACCTTCAGTAGATAATCGGCCAACAGGTCCAGTGCTTTCTTTGTTCCAACGGAATTTTTTGCCTTTAAAATTAAAATAATTGATTTCTTCAAAATCATGATCCTCAGTGGCCATCCAGTAAATGGGAACAAAATTATAGGAAGGATATTTCGACTTTAATTCTGTTGTTAAATTAATTGTCGAAATGATTTTATACAAAAAATACAAGGGTCCGCTGAATAAATTCAGTTGATGCCCAGTTGTGATAGTGAATGTATTTGAATTATTTAAAGATTCAATATTTTGTTTGGTCAAAACAGAAGTTTCAACTTTTAAATATTGTCTTTGTAAAGTAGAAACTAAAATGGATCTGTTGCTATTGTCGAAATTATTTTGCTTTTCAAGAATTTGCTCTTCAAAGTTTTCAAGATTTGGAAATCTATTGTACAAAGCATCTAAATTGTTTTTTTGATCTAAATAATCGTTCATCAAAGTAGAGAAATATCCGGAATTTTGATAGCTGATACAGTCGGTTGGCATAATTTAATTTTATATGTTGCTAAAATACCACTTATTATTGGAATTTTTTATTTGTTACTTTCGAAAAATAGTTCCACTTTTTCTAATGATATTAACGTTTTCACAAAGGATATGACTTATTAAACAATATGAAATAACGTAAAACATTTACTTTTTGGGAGTTTGATAGGAATTACAATAGAGTTTTTTGATTTTTATATTTTTTCAAGAGCAACTATTTTGGTGTTTCTACAGTTGTTTTTTTGAGTTTGGATGCGACACGGGCAAAGTTACAATCGTTAGCTACTGTTTCTATTGTTTTTTTATCACGTCATCTAGGTTCAGTGTTTCTTGGAAATTTTGGTTATAAATTTTGGCATAAATTTACTTGCGGACCTTTACGAACCTTTCTTTCTGAACTTTTTCGACTTAATTGCGTATACTGTTACCTCATTAACCTTTAATTTAGCAAGTATTTTAGGTGTGGCATTTGTACCTATGATTGCAATTTGTCTGTTAAATACCTCCAGTTTAACTTATGTATGCTTTACTTTACCGCTTCTGTAGCCATTTCTTTACCGGAATTTTTAATCATTAAGAAAGACAAACAGCAGTTTTAATGTTTTATACTTTTAAATATCTTTCTATCGTTTTAGGGTGAAATGAGCCCTAGACATTGTACCATTTAGTCGTGTAACTTGAAACCAATAATCTGAAGAAGGAAGTACTTGACCATTGTATGTCCCATTCCAAACCTGATTTTGATTTAAAATCGTAATTAATTTTCCATATCGATCAAATATGTGAATGCTTGTATGAGGTTTTAAAAAAACAAAATCTATTGTCCAAGTATCATTAAATCCATCATTATTTGGAGTGAAAAATTTAGGATAAGGCAGTTCATCAACGAGGTTGATACAGTCAGCATTTATTGCTTCTAGTATAACTATTTTTACTGGTACTCTTGAGCTTTCACAGCTATTAATGGTTTGTGAAGCATAATATGTCATTCCATTTTCAAGTAGGGTTGACTCTGATAACATGCTCATTATTGAAGAATCTTTAAACCATTTTATGTTTGTTCCAACTATATCAATATCGTTAATTTTGACATTTCTTTGAATGCAGAAACTTTGAGTTGATTGAGCAACCGGAGGTTGTGTATCTTGAATTTTTGCAGTTATTCGCAATGGTTCACTTTCACAACCATTTATCGTTTGCGTGACATAATAAGTTTGATCATTTTCTAAAATAGTAGTTCCTGAGAGAAGATCATCAGCGTTTAAGTTGCTGTACCATTTTATGTTAGAACCAGAAATTGTAACACTAGAAATTTGTGCATTTTCATATAAGCAAAACTGCTGTGTGGTATTTGCTGTAGGTTTTGCAGTTTCATTTATTCGAATTGAAATGGCTACACGGTCACTTTCACAACCAATGGTTTGTGTTGCGTAGTACATTTTATTAGAAATTAATTTTGTTGTGTTCGGTAAAACAATTGTAGAAAGATTTGTTTCGTACCATTGTATATTTTGACCTGTTATAAGAATATTATTTAATGTTGGATTGTCTTTTTGGCAATAGGTTTGAATTGTACTTGCCGATGGAGCTGCTGGTGTATTGACTATCGATACTGCTATTTTCATGCGCTCGCTCTCGCAATTGTTGATGGTTTGACTTGCAAAGTATATTTGGCCATTAACAAGGTTGGTGTTTTGTGGTAAAAGTACTCCTCCCGAAATACTATTGTACCACTTTATTGAGGCACCATCGATTTGAATGTTTGCCAATGTTGGGTTTTGACTGGAGCAAAAAGTCTGACTTGTATTTGCTGCTGGAGTTGGAGTATTTTGGATGTTTATTAAAATAGGTATTCTTTCGCTTTCGCAATTATTTATAGTTTGTGAGGCATAGTATGTAGTTCCGTTTTGTAATGGAGCTGTACTTGATAAAAGAATTCCATTAGTCAAAGCATCATACCATTTGATGTTTTGACCGATAATTGAAATATCATTTAATCTTCCGTTTTGTTGTATGCAGAATGTTTGAGGAGTGCTTGTTATAGGCTTAATGGTAAAACTAGTAAAGGCAGTAATTGTTACGGGAGTTGCGTCAGAGATACAACCATTCGAATTCTTCACTTTGATAAAGTAAACACTTGGATTTAGACTTGAATTTGTTGCATTTTTTATCCAAGTAAACCCATTGTCAAAACTGTAATCTGCAGCACTGTCTAAAATTGTGATTGTTCCTTTAGCATTGTTACAATCAGGTTGAATTATGGTGTAAATTGGATTTTTAGGATAATCTGTTGGAGCATTTATTTTTACAGATAATGAAGAAGATTCACAACCAGTATTATTTTTTACTCGAATGTAATACGTGCCAACCGCTAAATTTCCAAGTATCGCATTTGAAGTATAACTTGCACCATTATCAAAACTATATTGGTATGCCGTACTTGTTATCGAAATTATACCAAATGGATTACTACAGCTTTCTGGTTGAGAAATAGCTACAGTTGGAATTGATGGTGCGTTGGGTGGTGGATTAATGGTTGCATTATAAGCGATTGAAGGGCAGCCATTTGTGTATTTTACTCGAATTAAGTGATTTCCAGGTAGTAAATTAGTTGTATTGCTAGTTTGCCAAGAAGTACCATCATCAAAACTATATAAATTTGCGATTGTTGAGATCGTAGCCGTTCCTTTTGATGATGTGCAATCCAAAGGGTCTGTAACTACAACTTGTGGAGCTGAAGGAATAATGGGTACTGGATTAATTGTCACTGGTGTACTTAGCGAAATACAACCAGAATTGCTAGTAATAATTATATTGTAGGTACCTGGTGATAAATTAGATTTTATATTTGATGCACCAAATGTTAAACCATTGTCAAAACTGTATAAATCGCCGATTGACTCGATAGTTATTGATCCTTTGGTAGTTATACAATTAGGTTGAAGGACACTAAAAGCAGGTGCAGGTAGAAGGGTCACTGGTAAAATATTGACTGAAGTAGCGTCAGAAATACAACCTGCTAAATTTTTGATTTTAATATTATAAGTTCCGGGAGAAAGATCCGTTTTTGTATTAGCAAATACGTATGTTAATCCATTATCAAAACTATACGTTGCGGCATTTGTTGTAATTGTGATGGAACCTTTTCGACTAATACAATTTGGTTGCGTTAACGAATAAGTTGGAGCAGCAATTGTTGTACCTGAACTCAAATTTACGACTGAAGTTGCTGATTCACAACTATAAGAATTGTTTTTGATTTTAATAAAATAGGTTCCAGCCCCTACATTTATTTTTGTGGGGTTTGTCGTCCAGCTGTTTCCGTCATTAAAACTATAACTTAAGGCAGAATTTGTTATCGTAATACTGCCATCAGTCGCTCCGCAAGATGATGGCTGAACAATTTGAACAAGAGGTGCTGACGGAATACTTGGGCCTGTGCCTATATATGCATATGCAGCACTTGATTCACAACCTGATGTATTTTTTGTAATGATATAATAGGAACCACTTGCAACATCTTTTTTTATAGAATTTGTGCTCCAAGTTATACCATTGTCAAAACTAAATTGGTCAGCTACTGTATTAACAATAATTGTTCCTAGTGGAGAATTACATGTTGGTTGTAAGCTAGTTATATTAGGGGTTGGTGACAAATATTTAGAAATATAATAATATTGTGATTTTGACAAACATCCTAATGAGTTTTTAATAATAATTTCATAAGATGATTGAGGTGGGTTAAGTAAAATAGGATTATTGCTCCAGGTTTTTCCGCCATCAAAACTATACGAATCTGCTGCAGTGGTAATCGTTATACTTCCGCCATTCCCGCAGCTAGGTTGAATAATTTTTACATTTGGATACGACAAATAAAAAGGGGTAATATTTAGATAGATTTGCCTTGATTTGCAGCCAGTAGCATTTTTAATGACGACACTATAAGATCCAGAAGTAAGTCCAGATATGCTAGGTTTAGTTGTCCATGTTGTTCCTCCGTCAAAACTATAAGAATCTGCAACTGTTGCGATTGTAATGCTTCCGGTCACCCCACAAGTTGGCTGAATTAGAGTGAAATCAGGGTAGGGTAGATAATATTCATTCAGATAAATCCCGGTATTATATGGATTAGAAGTGCATCCCAAAGTATTTTTTATAACAGGATAATATGATTTTGGAATAAGATTATCAAAAAGTGGATTTGAACTCCATGTTGTTCCTCCGTCAATACTATACTCAGATGAAGTTGTTGTAAACGTGATACTGCCACCCTTTCCGCAAGTAGGTTGTGTATATGAATAAGTGGGGCTAGGAAGGTTAAAGGGTTCTATGTATACTGGATTGTAATCCGAAATACATCCTTGTGCATTTTTTATTGCAGGATAATAGTTTTGTGATGTTAGATTCGTAAAGATTGGATTTTTAACCCAATTATAGCCATCGATACTATAAAAGTCACCTGCCGTAGTAATCGTAATTGATCCTTTTGTTCCGCAAACAGGCTGTGTCAATGTATATTTTGGTTTTGCTAGCATTGTTCCGTTCAATTCAACATAAATAATTTTTGAGACGCAGTTTGCTTTTTTGACGACTAAACCATAATATCCAGTACTTAAATTCGTAAAAATATTATTTGTACTCCAATTTGAGCCATAATCAATACTGTAGTAATCGGCAGAGGTATTAAATACGATACTTCCTATATTTCCGCAACTTGGATTAGTGTAACTATAGTCAGGTTCTGGAAGGTTTGGCTCATAAATAATTGGACTAATCACGTTTGATTTACATCCAATATTATTTTTTGTAACAATGCTATAATATCCGTAATTTGTTAAATTTGAAAGAGAATTCGTCGTTGCCCACGTAGCGCCTCCATCGAAGCTATAAAAATCGGCAACACTATTTATCGTGATACTACCAGTAGTCGTACAAGTTGGTTGAACAACGGTATAGGTTGGATTTCCTAAATTTGGATCACTCAGGAACGCACCAATTCCTGAAGATTTACAACCAATATTATTTTTTACAAGTATAGTGTAGTATCCTGGCGGTAGTGATTGACTATTAAAGGTAGTCCAAGTTACACCATTGTCAAAACTATAATAATCAGATAATGTATGTACTGTTAATTTTCCGTTGGTACCACATGCTGGTTGTTCTATACTTATAAATGGTGACAGTAAGTAAGGTTCGTATAAATTAACATATTGAGAAGCACTCACACATCCAGCACTATTCTTTACTTTTATAAGGTAGGTTCCAAATGGTAAATTTGAGATGTTATTTTTAGTCCAAGTTAAACCATCATCAAAACTATAGAAATCAGCAACAGTTGATATAATAATGTTTCCATTACTACCACAAATAGGTTGATCTACATTATATTCTGGATAAAGTGATTTATAATCATTTAAATAAATATAGTTATAATTAGATGTACAACCCAGGTTGTTTTTGATTCCAATTGAATAGTTTCCCGGAGCTAGGCCATCTAAATGATTGTTAGTGACCCATGTTACGCCTCCATCAAAGGTATAGAAGTCTGAAACTGTCGAGATTGTTATGCTACCTTTTTCCGTGCAAGCAGGATTGGTATACGTAAATGCAGGAGTTTCTAGTGATATACTACTTAAGACAATATTGTTTGCTAAAGATATACAGCCTTGACCGTCTTTTATCCGGATTTTGTAATTACCTGGACCAAGGTTTGAAGCTGTTGCATAATTTACCCATGTAATTCCATCATCAAAACTGTAAAAAGTTGACGGCGTAGTAATTGTTATACTCCCAAAATCTCCGCAAAAACGAGGGTTGTTATAAGTGTAATTTGGGTATAAAGTAGGAGCTGCTGAAATAGTGACGGTTTGAGCATATGATACGCATCCATTCAAAGTTTTAATTTTAACTAAATATGTACCTGGGTATATATTACTTTTAGTATCGTTAGTACTCCAAGTCATTCCATTATCAAAACTATATTGTGTTGCATTTGATGTAACTTTTATGCTTCCTGTTGAAGATAAGCATGATGGTTGCGTAACTTGCAATGTTGGTAAGAGTGCAATTTGACTAGGTTCTATAGTTACATTTGCAGTACTAGTACATCCAAAATTGTCTGTAACCTTTACTGAATACGTGCCAATTGAAGTAACTGTTATATTTTGTAATGTCTCTCCTGTACTCCATAGATATGAAGATCCTGGTGAAGCTTTTAAAATTGTACTCCCTGAGCAGACATTTAAAACACCAGTAATATTAGCGGTAGGATTATTAACTTCTAAGGTAGTGGAGATTATTTTAAAGCAACTAGCATTTTTGTTTACTCTTACAAAAATTGAAGTGCTGGACGTTTTATAACTTGTGAAATTTGTAATTGCATTCAAATTTGTTTCAGCATCAGTATAATTTTTGAAATAACTAAAACTCAAGCCAACCGTGGGTGATACAGTTAAAGCGTTAAGTTGTGATAAATCAAAATTTTCACTACCATCATTATTAGTATCACATTGGGTAAGTTTTGCCGTCTGAACATTTATGTCACAATTTGTGGTGCAGTTTAAAAAAGAGATATCCCAACCCGCATTTGCATCCGGATCTACAGCAGATTTAAATGTAGTCCCTGAACAAGTTGATCCCGTTATGTCATAGTCTACTTGTACGCCTATATTATAATTCGCATTTATTGTGTTTGGAAAATCAGTGGCTTTTAAAATGAAACAAAATTTTTTATTAAAAGTATCAAGACTTGATGTTGCAGATGTGTTAAAAACAGATACTGCATTACTGTTGTAGACATTTAAAGTAATTTTTTTAACGGTTGAAGAGATTCCTCCAGAATTTGGAAGTGTGTAATCGCCACATACCGTTATTGGTAATGTCGAACATACCTTATTTTGAGGCTCTAACTCTACAGAACCTTGCAAATTTTCGGGAGATCTTAATTGACAAATATCGTCAACATACATATACCCAAAATGTCCACCAAGTCCGCATCTAGAGGCCATAAATTCTAAAGTAAATTCTTCGTTATTAGGTATGGCAGAAATGTCTAAATATCCAGATTGCCAATTTGCAGTGTATAAAGTGACATAAGAAGAAACTTGGCTTGGAGCTTTTGTGAAAATGCAGTTTTTTTCGTCTCCAACTAAACAAAATTCATTTACTACAATTCCGTTTTTATTTATTATACGAGCCTTAACAAAAGCTTGATTATCAGTGTGGCTATTGTCATAAACACTCTGAAGTACTGCTTTGTAATTAAACTTTAGATAATTTTCATTGTTTGTCTTATATCTTTTGCCTTGTACAATTGAGCCGTAAGTAGATGAGTTTTCATAATTAATTTTCAAGGCATATTGGTCAAATGCTTTAATATCTCCTAGATAGGAATCAACTAAATTTGCTGCAACTCCAGTGGCCATAATCTCCATTTCATTAGGGTTGTAGCTGTTAATGGGTGTTATCGCGGTATTGCTGATTGACCTGCATTGAGTTGGTCCAGGAGGGTCACCTATGGCATAATTAAAATTCTTAATGTAGTTATTGCCATTTGCTGTTTCGTTTTGCTCAAAGCCACCATTAGTACACATTTCAACTGCTTGCAGTGAAGCCGCTGCTCTAGATTTTAAATCTGTTTTGTATATATTTTGGTTTTCTTTTTTTCTCTTCAATTCACGATTTGATAAAAAGGCTTTTTGCTCATCCAGATTTTGGATTAAATGACCGTGGCTATCCTCCAATAACGTTTGATGATTTGAATTTTGTTTTTTTTCCTGTGAGCAAACAAGTAGACAATAAAGTAATGTTGTAATCAGCAGTAAAGTTTTAATTTTCATTGGGGGATTTTTATCTACGCAAATATAAAAATATTAATTTTTTTATTGTTAAAAATACTACTTTTAACTAGACTTAGTTCATTCTATGATTTCTTTTACTTTTTTTGTTTCTTAAATCGTTTTTTAGTATTGCTTAAAAAACAATAATTATCCCTTATTTTTGCACAAAACAATTCTTTTGAAAACCCAACTCTTCCTCATCACGCCACCCTTTACCCAACTGAATACACCTTATCCAGCAACAGCTTATATCAAAGGGTTTTTGAATACGAAAGGTATTGAATCTGTGCAGGCCGATTTAGGGATTGAAGTGATTTTGAAATTATTTTCGAAAGATGGATTACAAAGGTTGTTTCAGGTAGGAAGTCAAAAGTTTAAAGCTGGAGAGATCTCAGATAATTCTAAGCGAATTTATGCTTTGCAAGAAGAATATCTTAAAACAATTAACCCTGTTATTGCTTTTTTACAAGGAAAAAATCCAACATTAGCTCTTCAAATTTGTCAAGAAGATTTTCTGCCAGAGGCGTCACGATTTACACAGTTAGAGGAACTCGATTGGGCTTTTGGAACAATGGGAACGCAGGATAAAGCCAAACATTTAGCCACCCTGTATCTGGAAGATATTTCGGATTTTATCGTGGAATGTGTTGATGCTAATTTTGGCTTCAGTCGCTATGCGGAACGGTTGGGTCGAAGTGCGAGTTCATTTGACGAGCTTTACGAAGCTTTACAAAGTGAGCCAACTTATATTGACGGAATATTACTTTCGATTCTAAAAGAGCGAATCGAAACTATAAAACCTACTTTATTCTTGATTTCGGTTCCGTTTCCAGGGAATTTATATGCAGCGTTTCGATCTGCGCAATGGGTGAAAAATAATTATCCCAACATTAAAATTTCGATGGGCGGCGGTTTTCCCAATACGGAATTACGTTCACTATCGGATGCGCGTGTTTTTGAATTCTTTGATTTTATTACTTTGGATGATGGAGAAATGCCAATTGACGAGTTAATTCATTCCATTGAAAACCCAAATTACAATACCTACAAACGAACTTTTTTATTAGATAACGGAAAAGTAGTTTATAAAAACAATTCTACAAAACCTGATTACAAGCAATCACAAGTAGGCACACCTGATTATTCAGATTTACTTTTGGATAAATACATTTCGGTTATTGAAATTGTGAATCCCATGCACCGTATGTGGAGTGATGGTCGCTGGAATAAACTTACCATGGCGCACGGATGTTATTGGGGAAAATGTACGTTTTGTGATATTTCATTAGATTATATCAAAATTTACGAACCCGTTGCTGCTAATCTATTATGTGATCGAATGGAGGAAATGATAGCCCAAACAGGGGAAACAGGTTTTCATTTCGTTGATGAAGCAGCTCCGCCAGCTTTAATGCGAGCCTTAGCTTTGGAAATCTTGCGCCGAAAATTAGCGGTCACTTGGTGGACTAATATTCGATTTGAAAAGAGTTTTACTGAGGATTTATGTTTGCTACTCAAAGCCTCTGGTTGTATTGCGGTATCTGGTGGTCTAGAAGTAGCCTCAGATCGATTATTAAAATTAATAGACAAAGGCGTAACGGTTGAACAAGTGGCTCGAGTAACCCGAAATTTCACCCAAGCTGGTGTCATGGTACACGCCTATTTAATGTATGGTTACCCCACTCAAACTATTCAGGAAACTATTGATAGCCTTGAAATGGTGCGTCAATTATTTGAAGTTGGTATTTTGCAATCGGGATTTTGGCATCAGTTTGCCATGACAGCACACAGTCCTGTAGGCTTGTACCCGGAGCAATTTGGAGTTAAAAAAAACACAGAAAGCATAGGGACATTTGCTAACAATGATATTGATTATACCGATGCTACTGGAATAAATCACGACAAGTTTAGTTTTGGACTTAAAAAATCACTTTATAATTACATGCACGGAATTTGTTTTGAATACGATCTTCAGGATTGGTTTGAATTTAAGATTCCAAAAACAAAAATTCAGTCAGACTTTATTGTTAATGCTATAGAAGATGAAGAAACTTTCAATATAAAACCAACTGCCAAAATTGTTTGGCTAGGAGGAAAGCCGTTGGTGGATCATTTTACTAAAACTAAGAAAGGAAATTCATGGGAAATGACTACACTTACTTTTCATGATAAAAAAGAGCCTTTTAGTATTCTTACCAATAAAAACGACGGTGAATGGTTGGTGAAAACTTTGGAAAAAATATCCGTTTTCAATGTTAAAAATTATACTTTTCAGGAATTAAAAGCAGATTTTGAACTAAGTCTGGAAGATTTTGAACTGTTTTGGTACTCAAAGCCTATTAAAACATTAAGAGAATATAAGTTGTTAGTACTTTAAGTTTTTTTCAATAAACTATATCTAATTAGCATAAAACTTTTATTTTTCGATTACGAAAACGTTTTCTTTTACTTATTTTTACAACACTAAAATAAGAAGCAAATGAGTATTGATTATAAAGTTACTGTAAACGACACTTTTCATTTTGATTTGGATAGCGAGCGCGTTGCAAAAGTTGATGCTGTAAGTATCGAAAAAAATAATTTTCATATTCTTCATGAAAATGTAGCCTTTAAAGCAGAAATCCTATCTGCTGATTTTCATCAAAAAAAATATACCGTTAAGGTAAACAGTAACAGGTATACTGTTGCAATTTCTAGCCCGCTGGATAGTTTGATAAAAGAAATGGGTTTTGAAACAGGACTTTCAAAACAAGTAAATTTTATCAAGGCGCCTATGCCTGGTTTGATTTTAGAAATCAATGTAGTTGTAGGGCAAACAGTGAAAGAAAATGACAACTTGATTATTCTGGGTGCCATGAAAATGGAAAATAGCTTTCTTTCACCACGCGAAGGTGTTATTAAAAGTATTTCTGTACAAACAGGTGATGCTGTAGATAAAGGTCAGTTGTTAATTGAATTTGAATAATAAAATACGGCTAGTTTGCAAATTGAAATTACAAGGTTGCATTACTCAATGCAATACATTTTAAGAGAGTAAAATTTGCGAATCTGCGGTTTAAAAGATATAAAATGAAAAAAATATTAGTTGCCAATAGAGGTGAAATTGCTATTCGAGTGATGAAAACCGCTCAAAAGATGGGGATTAAAACAGTGGCTGTTTTTTCTACAGTTGATAGAAATGCGCCACATGTGAAATTTGCTGACGAAGCGGTTTGTATAGGAGAAGCACCTTCGAGCGAGTCGTATTTGCTTGGAAATAAAATTATTGAAGTTGCCAAAAACCTAAATGTAGATGCTATTCATCCTGGATATGGATTTTTAAGTGAAAATGCTGATTTTGCCGAAGAGTGCGAAAAAAACAACATTATTTTTATTGGTCCAAAGTCTAGAGCCATTAAAATTATGGGAAGTAAACTAGCAGCCAAAGAGGCTGTAAAGCAATACAATATTCCTATGGTACCTGGTTTTGATGAGGCTATTACTGATGTTGAAAAAGCAAAGTTGATAGCAAAGGAGGTTGGTTTTCCAATTCTAATTAAAGCATCTGCTGGAGGCGGAGGAAAAGGAATGCGTGTGGTAGAAAGCGAAGCTGATTTTGAATCTCAAATGGATCGCGCTATCAGTGAAGCAATTGCCGCTTTTGGTGACGGATCTGTATTTATTGAGAAATACGTGGGCTCTCCTAGGCACATTGAAATTCAAGTAATGGCTGACAGTCATGGTAATGTGTTGTATTTGTTTGAAAGAGAATGTAGTATTCAACGCCGCCATCAAAAAGTAATTGAAGAGGCTCCTTCCTCAGTTTTAAGTCCTGAATTGCGACAAAAAATGGGTGAAGCTGCAGTATTAGTAGCAAAGTCTTGTGATTATCTAGGTGCAGGAACAGTCGAATTTTTATTGGATGAAAATAACAATTTTTATTTTCTCGAAATGAACACACGTTTGCAAGTGGAACACCCTGTGACCGAGATTATAACGGGAACAGATCTTGTAGAATTACAAATAAGAGTTGCAAGGGGCGAAGCATTAGCCATGAAACAAGAAGATCTTAAAATAAAGGGTCATGCCGTAGAGTTGCGTGTCTATGCCGAAGACCCTATGAATGATTTTCTTCCTAGTGTTGGTCATTTAGAGGTGTATCAATTGCCTGTTGGTGAAGGTGTTCGTGTGGATAATGGTTTTGAACAGGGTATGGATATTCCTATTTATTACGATCCAATGTTGGCTAAATTAATTGCTTTTGGTGAAACTCGTGAAGAAGCAATTCAAATTATGATCAAGGCTATTGAAAACTATCATGTTGAGGGTGTTCAAACGACCTTAGCTTTCGGAAAATTTGTTTTTGAACATGAGGCTTTTCGTTCTGGGAATTTTGATACTCATTTTGTTAAGAAATATTACAATGCTGAAGTTTTGAAACAACAAATGGAACAAGAAGCTGAAATTGCTGCTATGGTAGCTCTAAAGCACTATTTTGAAGACCAGAAAATCATACGCTTGTTGAATTAAACTATTTTTTATCCATTATTTAGAAATAGCTTAGTCAAGCCTTTTTTTTAATGAAACTCAATTATTCTGGGGTCTTTAATAAAATTAGCGTTTAAAAAAAGAAAAACATGAAAGACAAAATAAATATATTAAACGAAAAAATTGCCGAAGCTCATTTGGGTGGAGGTAAAAATAGAATTGCAAAACAACATTCTAACAAAAAGCTTACGGCAAGAGAGCGAATAGAGTATTTGCTGGATGAAAATTCTTTTGAAGAAATAGGAATGTTAGTGACACATCGTACCACTGATTTCGGAATGGAAAAAGAACAGTATTATGGGGATGGAGTTATTACAGGCTACGGAACCATTAATGAAAGATTAGTATATGTTTTTGCTCAAGATTTTACGGTTTTTGGAGGTTCATTGTCTGAAACTCATGCCGAAAAAATATGCAAAGTAATGGACATTGCTGTTAAAATGGGTGCGCCTATGATTGGTCTAAATGATTCAGGAGGTACGCGTATTCAAGAAGGAGTGAGATCATTAGGCGGATATGCCGATATTTTTTATAGAAATGTACAAGCCAGTGGTGTGATTCCTCAAATATCGGCCATTATGGGTCCTTGCGCAGGAGGAGCGGTATACTCGCCTGCCATGACCGACTTTACGATGATGGTTGAAGATACCAGTTACATGTTTGTTACAGGGCCTAATGTGGTTAAAACAGTGACAAATGAAACGGTAACTTCAGAGGAATTGGGTGGTGCAAGTTCACATTCAACTAAATCTGGTGTGGCTCATATTACATCAACAAATGATGTGGCGTGTTTAGATGATTTGAAACAATTATTAAGCTATTTGCCGCAGTGTAACAAAGAAAAAGCAGCTGATTTGCCTTATACACTTAATGACGAATATCGAGATAAATTGACTTCAATACTTCCTGATAATCCTAATAAACCGTATGATATGCACTCGGTTATAAGTGAAATCATTGATGAAGATTCCTTTTTTGAGATTCATAAAAATTATGCCGAAAATATAATTGTAGGATTTGCTAGGTTAGCGGGTCGCAGTATAGGTATTATTGCAAATCAACCTATGGTTCTTGCAGGATGTCTGGATGTGAATAGTTCTAAAAAAGCAGCGCGTTTTACTCGTTTTTGTGATGCATTTAATATTCCGCTTTTAGTACTTGTAGATGTGCCTGGATTTTTACCAGGAACTGATCAAGAGTGGAACGGAATTATAGTTCATGGTGCAAAATTACTATATGCATTAAGTGAAGCTACGGTCCCAAAAGTTACAGTTATTACCAGAAAAGCTTATGGAGGTGCCTATGACGTAATGAATTCTAAGCATATAGGAGCCGATATGAATTTTGCTTGGCCAACTGCCGAAATTGCTGTTATGGGAGCAAAAGGAGCTTCGGAAATTATTTTCAAAAAGGAAATCAATGAAGCTGAGAATCAAGAAGCTAAACTGTTAGAAAAAGAAGCAGAATACGCTGATTTATTTGCAAATCCATACACAGCTGCACAACGAGGTTTTATTGACGAAGTGATTCTTCCACAAGACACCAGACGCAAATTGATAAAATCATATAGCATGCTAGAAAACAAGGTAAGTGTTACGCCAGTACGAAAACACGGGAATATTCCTTTGTAGTTTTTTTTTAAGAATTGAAAAACCACCTGATTATTATTTAGGTGGTTTTTTTTGGACTTATACTTTCAAAGTTACTCTTTCAATTAATTGTGGCCTCTTTTTGATTTATTGACTTTCAGTTTTGCATTAGAAATTATCAGTTATATAGATTTTACCGTAGCGATTATTTGTTTTTCCAAAGAAATAACTGTTTTTCCAAAATATACTTGAAACAATTGTTGTTTTTAGAAAAGGAAAAGCTTTACCAGTATTTTTACTATAGCCCACGTTTTCAAACGTGTGCAACGTATTAATGTAGTTGTTTTTTAACTCTGGATGAATTATATCGCCTCCATCGGTTGAAACCGTTGGCTATAGTTTTGAGGAAAAGGAACTGTTGAAATTCTTCTTTTTTTATAGCTGTTACTCCGCTTTAAACCGAAACCCAATCCCGTGTAAATTCTCAATGGCAATTCCTTTTTCGTTTGCCAAAATTTTGCGCAGGCGGGAAATAAAAACATCGAGACTGCGTCCCATGAAATAATCATCGTCACCCCAAAGAGAGGTTAGGATTTGTTCCCGTTTTAAAACCACATTTTTATTGTCGAGGAATAATTTCAAGAGATCGGCTTCGCGCTGGGTGAGTGGTATTTTTTCGGTTTCATTAAAAAGGATGAAATTTTTGGTGTCAAATTGGTATTTTCCAATTTCATAGATCGATTTTTCAACCAAATTGTTTTTGCGAGAACGTCTTAGGAATATTTCAATTTTAAGGAGTAATTCTTCTATACTAAAAGGCTTCACGAGATAATCATCGGCACCCAATCGAAGCCCTTTAATGCGGTCTTCTTTTAAGGTTTTGGCCGACAGGAAAATAATGGGAACATCGACATCGAGTTTCCTGATTTCGGTGGCCAGTTCAAATCCATCCATTTTTGGCATCATAATATCTAGAATGCAAATGTCAAAACTTCCTTTTTTGAAGGCCTCAAAACCTGATTTTCCGTCTTCGCAATGCGTCACTTCATAGTGGTTTTGCTCCAAGTTGTCTTTGGTCAGGAATGCTAAGGTGGCATCGTCTTCGGTATACAATATTCGAACAGTACTCATTTAGTTTTTAGGAATTAATAGTGAAAAAGTACAGCCTTTTTTGGGATTGCATTTTACGGTTATTTTCCAGTGGTGGAGGTCGCATACTTTCTTGGCATAGTACAAACCCAATCCAAAACCGGTGACTTCATTGCTTTTTTGATTCGGAATTCTATAAAATTTGTCAAACACAAAAGGAATGTTTTTGGAATCAATTCCAATTCCGTTATCTGTAAAATCGAATTGTAGATACTTTCCAACTTTTGCAATAGTGATATAAATTTCGGGTTTGTTTTCGCTGTATTTTATCGCATTATCGAGCAAGTTGTACACCAAATTGGTAAAGTGAAATTCGTCCGCTTCACTGGTTACGGTTGCTAAATCGGTTTTAATTTCGATTTGGGATTCGGGATGTTTTAGGGTATTGTTTTCAATTACAGCTTCTAGAATTGGCAATACATTCAGTGTTTTTTTATCCAATACCAAAGGAGCATTATCCGATTTTGCAACGCTCAGAATTTTCTCGATATGCTGATTCAGCTTGTTGCTTTGGTCAATAATAATGTGCGTGTATTTTTCCAGTTTTTCATCTTGCAGAATTGGATTTTGTTTGCTCAAGTAATTGGATGCAATTAATATAGAAGAAAGTGGTGTTTTAAATTCGTGTGTCATATTATTGATAAAATCACGTTGCAAGTCAGAGTATTTCTTTTGTTGCAAAAGCGTAAAAATAGAATAGACATAAACCAGTAAAATGACAATTAAAGCAATCGAAAGCACAAACCAGAACCGTAAGGAACTGAACAAATAACTCGTTTCATTTGGAAACCGAATGGCAAAATAATAGACTAAATTTTTATGTTTGGGGAAACCTACAGAATGTTTGGTCTGTTTCTTTTCGGATAGCGAAATGTAGTTGCCATAGACCATTTCGTCGCTTTGGCAATTGTACATGGCATATTCAAAATCGGTGGTGATGTTCATTTTCTTGAACTCGGACATGAGATAGAACTCTAAAATTTCGGGTTCAAAATCATTATCAATATTCACAATATAATAATCATTGGAGATTTTCCGCACTGGATTTTTACCTGGAAGTTCTTGATTGGTTCCTTGATACAATTTTTTGGCAACTTCCAGTAAGGCAACATGTGCTCTTTGGCTGAATTTTTTTTCCTCAACACTGAAGGCTTCTTTCGTCCAAAGCAATTGTGCTACAAGGATTCCTATAATGGCGATTAACCCGATTAAGATGCTGCTATTGAGTTTGGTCAGTTTCATTATGTAATATTAATCAAAATTTGCCTGACTTTTTTCCATTAACAAGTCGTTAACAAAGATTGAATACCGCTTAACATGAGTATCTGTTTTTCTAATCTACTTTTGGATTGTTAAAAAAACAGTAACCAATAAAACTAATTTATTATGAAAATGATTAAAATTTCAATGTTGGCATTAACTCTAGGATTAATGTCATTTTCGGCCATCGAACCTGTAAAAGCAATAGTTTCAAAAGTAGCTATTGCAGCTTCTTCAATTGTATGGAAAAGCGAAAGCATAGATGTGGGTTCCATTCCTCAAAACACTCCAAAACCAATTGTTTTTGAATTCAAAAACACTGGAAAAACAGCTGCAATCATTACCAATGTGCAAGGTTCTTGCGGATGTACGGCAACAGATTATACCAAAACGCCAATTGCTCCAGGAAAATCAGGAACCGTTACAGCTACCTATAATGCGGCTAATCCAGGTGGATTTACAAAAACAGTATCGGTAACTACAAATGCTGAAACGACTGTAAAAGTTTTAACAATAAAAGGAACCGTTGTTGCGGCTACTGGAGTGAAAAGTTAATTTTTAAGATTAATTTTTAGAACTTTATCTTGAGCTATTAAAATAGATAACAAGTTGGATACTTATTAAAATTAAGTAGAAAGATTATGGTTTAGCAGCATCAATTTAGATATCAGATAGCTTGAAAGTTATTAATGATGAAAAAATAATAGTTGGGCAATGTTTATAAAATCATTATTCAAGTCTGATCCAAGAGTGTTTTTTTGGAGTATAAAAAATATTACTATGTAATTGAATTTATAATAATTACACTTTCTGAATTTATGAATAGTAAATCTATTATTATTGGTTAATCCATGTTAAGTGAAACAAAAAACACAATCAAGAATCTAAATTGAATGGACAATATAGCCTTGATTGTGTTTTGTTTTAAATGGGACTAAAAGCTAATAAGAATACATTTTTGCTTTCAAGTTTTTTGTTTCCTTAGAAACAATAACAATGAACGGGTATCCTTTTTCTGCTGCAAGCTGTTTTAATCTTCTTTCTACTTGATCTTGAAATTCTTTGTCAGTTTCTCCCTTGGTTTTACCAAGAAAACTACTCGTTATACCTACTTCTTTTAGGCCTTGTGTTTGATAAGGTTCTAAAATAATAACTTTATCATAATCTTTTTTACTTGAAATGATAATTTTGTTTGAAACCGTTTTGGAATCAGAATTTGATTTTTCTATCAATTGAGCAACTGCAAATTGACTGATAATTTTTTCCTCTTTATTTTCTTGACTATTGTAAAAAACTTGATCATTAGCCACTTTAATAAAATTAACATCAATTTTTTGACCGTCATGTTTTATGAGTTCATGAGTTTGAGCGTGAATAGTAACGCTTAATAAAAAGATACCAAGGACTATAATATTTTTCATTTTTTTATTTTTATTTAAATTGGTTAGAATTGCTTTATTTTTTTAATATTTTATTTATTTCAGGAGGAGGAGAAAGAATATCAACATTTTTTTCCTGAAAATGAAAAGTGTTTTGTACAATAGAATTTTTGGTGCTGACAATTTCAAAAAATAGTACAACAAAAAACTCTTTTGTTGTATGACAAAACCTCAAAAAGTAATCTTCAATCACAGATTCTTCCTGATTCTTTTCAATGTTTTCAATAGGGCTTTTTTGTTTTTCTCTTTTGTAAAATTCAGAAGAGTTGCCTAAGAATACATTTACGGAAATAATCCACATTAGAATAGAAAAAAAATAATCTACTGATTTTCTCATAAATTAAAATTACGAAAACAAGATTGTAATTATTTTAAAATTTTCTTAAAATAAATACGTGTTTGTAAAGCCAAATGTAAATACTTTGAATTTATTGTTTTTTATTTTTGGATAAAAATATTTTAAACCGACATACCCTATATTTTATAGGGTTCTTTTTGTTTTGTTTTTTTTTAAATAGTAAAAAATATAAAATATGAGTGTTTATTTTTAAAATAAGCCAAAATAAATAGGGGGTATTATAAAAATTAAAATTATTAAATAAAAATAATATTCAATTTTAAATGCTAAAAAATTAGTTAATCAAGCTGTTATTTTCATATTCATAATTCTTTCATTTTCAGAGTATAAATGTTAGTAATTCTCTTTTTTGTAATATAAAAGATATTAAATTCGTCCTCATAAAGTGGATTATGCAGGTGTTTTTATAAAATATATCCTTTGCCATATAAAGCTTTAATATGAGGTGTGAATTACCTTTTTTTTAATCTAATTTTTTTAAAATACTAACGAAAAACAACTAAACATGAAAAAACAAATTGCTACAATTGCCTTATTAGTTACCATGAGTAATGCCTTTGCTCAAGAATCAACAGCTGTACCTGCAACAACTTTTGCTGGATCTGCAGATGCATATTATAAATATGACTTTTCTGGCGTTGATAATAGCCTTACTAGTTTTACAAATTCTCACAACTCTTTTGAACTTGGAATGGCTTCTATTGAAGCGAGTCATAAGATGGGAAAAGCTTCTGTTTTTGTAGATTTAGGTTTTGGTAATAGAGCTTCACAGTTTACATACAATGATGAGGCAACTACATTTATGATTAAACAATTAAATTTTACCTATGAATTCACAGATAAGTTCAAAGTAACAGCAGGTAGTTTTGGTACTCACATAGGATATGAGCTGTTAGATGCTGTAGATAATAAAAATTACAGTATGTCGTATGCTTTTACCTATGGTCCTTTTTTCAACACTGGTATTAAAGCTCAATATACTTCGGGAAAAATAAGTTTCATGGCGGGTGTTACAAATCCAACTGATTTTAAGACTGCTTTGGAGGCAGGTTCTTCTCAAAAAACATTTATTGGACAGTTTGGCTATTTAGGAGATACGGGAAGTTTGTATTTGAATGCTACTTCGGGAAGTAGTAATCCGTCTACTGATGAAAATAAAACGCAGTTTGATATTGTAGGCACTAAAAAATTAAGTGACACTTTTTCTTTAGGTTTTAATGGTACTTATGCGCTTACAAATCATGATATGGATTCTAATCTAGATGGAAAGTGGTTTTCTCTTTTGGGTTATGCATCTATTGTCCTCAAAGAAAATTTGACTTTAGCTTATAGAGTTGAATATCTTGATGCTAAGGATGCCACTGCTGGATTAGGTTCACTTGCTGGCACTAGTGTTTTAGGAAATACATTGTCGTTAAATTTTAAATCGGGTAATTTAACGGTAATTCCAGAAATTCGTTTTGATAAAGCTTCCGAAGATATTTTTACAAATAGTGATGCAGCACCAAAGGGATTTACGGCATTTGCATTACTTGCTACTACGTATTCCTTTTAATTTTTTTTTTTTTTTTTCTGCCAATATCGTCAAGGTTTTGGCAGTTTTTTTATTGAATGCAATAATAATCCAATACTTTGTATCTTATTGCTTCTTGTAAATAGAGTAAATTGTGTTTTTAGTCAGCTCATCTATAATTCCGTTGACCTCATTTTGCATAAAATGAAGTTTAAAAGCGGTAACGGCTGCTGTTAAATTTTTGGTATCATACCCAATTATTCGCAATCCTAGTTCAGGGTTAAAATCAGCTGGTGCGGTAACTAAAAATTCGTCAGGCCAAACTCCAAAGCCCTTTTCGGCTAAAATTTTCCAAGGAAAAAAAATGCTAGGATCTTTTTTTCGAGTAGGAGCAATATCTGCATGCCCAATGATGTTTTGAGCAGGGATATTATGATCTTTTTTTAATTTAGTCAATAAAGCTAGTAAACTATTGATTTGCGGTTCTGTAAAAACTTCAGATCCATTATTGTCTAGTTCAATACCTATAGAGCTTGAATTTATATCGGTATTTTTACCCCATGAACCATTTCCTGCATGCCATGCTCTTAAATAATCATTAAGCATTTGAATTACTTTTCCATCTTCACCTACAACATAATGTGCGCTAACCTGTGTTGCTGTTTTTGTAAATGTTTTAATGGTTTGTTGTATAGAGTCTTGCGCAGTATGGTGAATAATGATAAAGTTAGGTTTTCTTAAATTAAATCGATTCGTGCTTGTCCGTGGTACTCGGC
>NZ_JBWJVJ010000012.1:0-112213 GCF_056428925.1 Flavobacterium sp. GNP011
CTAAGCCATAAGCGCCCGGTTCATCGAGCACGAATCGATATTAAAATTAACAGTACCTATCCACTCTGTACTTATGCCATTTTGCAATGGCGTAGGTCCCATTTTAAAAAGGGTGTCTTTGTAAGTTTGTAATTGTTTTGTGTAAAGTGTATCAATATTAAGTGTTACATGAGCAATTACAGGTAAGGTTTGAGGATCTTTATTAGCAATAGTCCCTTCTAGTGTTTTTAGCTTAGAATCGTAAATTTTTTCACTTTTTTTATATGGGTTGGTACCACATGAAACAGCTAGTGCAGCTAAACAAAAGAAGTAAAAAAAGTTTTTCATAATTTGGCTCAATTGTTTTATTTTAAGATTGTTCTTTAGACTTTTTCTTCTCTTTTTTCTTAGGATTCTTTGCTTCCTCGTTTAAGAGTATAAATTTTTCTTTCTGCTCTTTATTAAGCAACTCCATAATTTTTTTATCTGTAGTTTCAGATAGTGCTTTTATGTTGTTTAATTTGTCCTCATGACTTACTTCTGCCTTGATAAGTATTCCTTGAGATTTAATGCTTTCTGTTAAGATATTTGAAATTGCAATAGTTTGCAATTCATCGAGAGTCAGCTCAGGTTTTAAACGTTCCATGACCTTTCCTACGGTAACCTCTACTGGAATTTCTTTTGGCTTTTCTTGACCTCTGTATTGATCCATACTATTATTCATCCTTCGGTTACTGCCATATCCATTATTACCGTAACCGTTGTTGTTAAACTGAGCTTGTGTTATCTTAGGCAAGAATGTAAGAAAGATTACAAACAATATTGAAAATTTCATAATAGTATATTTATAATAAAAAATGTTTTAAACAGGTTCGCCGTATAAATCAAATTCTGTTGCATCAATAATTTTAATCATGACAAACTCACCCGTTTTTACGTAATGTTTAGAGGCGTCAATCAATACTTCATTGTCTACATCAGGGCTGTCAAATTCTGTACGACCTATAAAGTGAGCACCTTCTTTTCTGTCAATAATACAACGGTAGGTTTGTCCAATTTTTTCTTGATTTAAATCCCAAGAAATTTGCGACTGTAATTCCATTATTTCGTTGGCACGATCTTGTTTTACGGTATCTGGAACGTCATCTTCAAGTAAATAGGCGTGTGTGTTTTCCTCATGTGAGTAAGCAAAGCATCCCATTCTGTCAAATTTCATTTCTTGAACAAACTCTTTCAAAATATTAAAATCTTCTTGAGTTTCTCCAGGGTATCCTACAATCAAAGTTGTACGAATTGCTATTCCAGGAACGGCTTCTCTAAAATCTTTTAGTAATTTTGTAGTTTTTTGTTGTGTAGTTCCACGACGCATCGATTTTAAAACAGAATCTGCAATGTGTTGCAACGGAATATCAATGTAATTACAAATTTTTGGTTCGCGTTTCATGATTTCAAGAACGTCCATAGGAAAACCTGTTGGGAATGCATAATGCAAACGGATCCATTCTATGCCCTCGACTTTTACTAGGGCTTCAAGCAATTCTCCAAGTGCTCTTTTTTTGTACAAGTCTAAACCATAATAGGTAAGGTCTTGCGCTATCAATATAAGTTCCTTAACGCCATCTTTAGCTAAACCTTCCGCTTCTTTTACTAATTTTTCTATAGTTTGTGAGACATTTTTTCCTCGCATTAATGGAATGGCACAAAAACTACAAGGTCTGTCACATCCTTCAGAAATTTTTAAATAAGCATAGTTTTTAGGTGTTGTTGTTAATCGTTCTCCTAATAATTCGTGCTTGTAATCAGCACCAAGAGCCTTTAACAGTTGAGGTAGTTCAGTTGTTCCAAAAAACTGATCCACATTAGGGATTTCCTTTTCTAAATCAGGTCTGTAACGTTCAGATAGACATCCTGTTACGAACACTTTGTCTACTAGTCCTCTCTCTTTTTTATCAGCGTATTCAAGAATCATGTTTACTGATTCAGCTTTGGCATTATCAATAAATCCACATGTATTAATGACAATAATATTTCCTTCCTCAGCCTCGGGCGCTTCATGAGTTACCTCTTTTCCATTTGCGCGAAGCTGACCCATAAGGACTTCACTATCGTATACATTTTTTGAACACCCAAGGGTGATAACATTTATTTTATTCTTTTTTAAAGACTTCGTTCTCATAGTAGTAGCATCCCGATAATTTGGGAATTTTGCAAAATTACAATTTTTTATTCAAACTGAACTTTTTTCAACCCGTTTTCAAATTATTAGGAGCTATTTCTTCTGTGCGTTATAAACAAAGTTCACTGAATTTCTATAAAAATGGGTGTTAAGTTAAGTAATCTCTCTGAAGTAGGGAGTATTACTCCCGACGCTTCGGGACTATCAGGGCTAAAAAAAATCCGTCTTGTTTGAATAACGAGACGGATTATAATGTTTAATAATGTAATTTACAATTCAAATAATAATGTTAACGACACATTATTATTGATATTGGCTATTCTGGCTCCATCAGTAAACCCTTGGTTAAAGAAACCTTGCTGTGTATTACGAGTGGCATTGGCGTAAGATAAATCTAATTTTGTAAATCCAAAATTATATCCTAAACCTGCTGAATATCCCGTTAAATCGCCCATTACAGTAGTATTCTTGTAAGGACTTTGTTCGTATCTATAACCAGCTCTTAGGCTCAAGGCTTTGATTTTGTATTCACCACCTACACGAATTTCGCCTGTGTTATCTAGTGTATTACTGATTGTATTGTTAAGACCCATAAAATAGGCATCATTTTTGGGTTTAAATGCAGTTGATCCATAATTTTTCATTGCATAATCAATGCTGATTAAACCTTTTTTACCAAATACATAAGCTAAGCTAAGGGTAGTTTTGCTCGGTGTTTGCAATTTGTATGGTTCATAAACATTAATTACATCTGGACTTACAACATCAGCTGGTAAAGTTTCGGTACTGTTTCTGCTAATGGCTACTACACTTTGTGATAACTCATCAGTTAATCTATACCAAGTAGAAGATTCGTGTGCTAAACCCAAACGCAATTCGTCAGTTAGTTTTGCGATAACACCCAACTGAAATGAAAATCCAGTTCCATAGGTATTCAAATCGTTATTGAATTGTATTTGATTCACTCTAAAATTATTTGTAGCTGCTGCATCGTTTCTTTCGGTAAAGCGGGACGATCTAACGTAATCTGTAAAATGTGAATTCAAGTTCAAACCAAAATAAAACTTATCTTTATATGAAGTTGCTATATTAAATGATAGTTTTCCGTTATATCCCGTATTGAAAACTGCGTTTTGTTGAAAATAATTTGCAGCAGGAACATTAGATGAGTAAGGTGAATTTGCATTATTTTCATCAATGGCATCAATTATAAAAGCTTGATACCCTAAGAAAGCTTGTTGTGCATCATATCCGCTTAATCCAGGAAACTGGTTGTTAGGAAGGTTGTTTCCTAAAAAAGAATATAAATCACTGATTGATTCCCCTTGCTCTGTGTTTACAAATTGTTGTGGGACAGGTGCTCCATTGTTGCCTCTATTGGCATAAAATAAAAAATAATCAGCTACGGTATTGTTTCTATTTGTGCCAGAGGAGAAAAAATCGTTAGTAAAATTATTCGCGTTTTCATAATTAATACCAATGGTGACTTTTGACCAGTTTGATTTAGCGTTATTTTCAAAAACAAATACCGCACCAGCTTGGTTTAAGTCAATAGAGTTGTTCTTAGTGCTGTTAGTGGTCCCAAAATAATTTGAATTGTTTTTGTTGCTAAAGTTTGTTAAGGTAAGACCCATTTGATTGTTAGCAAATATAGCAGAACCTGCTGGATTTACATTCAAAGATGATAAATCACCGCCCAGTGCGCCAAAGGCTCCACTCATGGCTCTAAATCTTGCAGTACCGTTTAAATTGTCTTGTGAATAGCGTACTGCATCAGATACTTCTTGTGCTTGCAATGTATTTATTGTAAGTCCTATAGCGAGTAACCAAATATATTTTTTCATACGTTTTTAAATAATGTTTGTAGTTTAAATTTAAGGATATTAACCTCTTCCGCCTCTTCCGCCACCGCCAGATGATCTTCCGCCACCACCGCCGCCATAGCTTCCACTGCTTCTAGAAGAACCAGAATTAGAGCTTGGAGTGTATGATCTTGAGTTAGATTCGCTTCTTGATGGAGTGTAGGTACGAGATGGAGTACTACTTTCTGTACGAGTTGAACTAGATCCTCTTCGGTTTGAATTGTAGGTTGCACTTTCTTGTGTTTGATTTCTAGAAAAAACAGGACTAGTTCTACTCATTCTACTAGCTGAACCTCTTCCGTAATTTGTGCTGTTAGAATTATAGTAATTAGTATCAGTTCTTCTGGAGCTTACAGTATTGCCACTTCTATTATAACCAGATGTTCCTCTGTTTGAGTTTGAGGTATTAGCATAACTAGATCCTCTTCTGCCTGCATTGTAGCTGTAGTTTCTTGGATTGTAATGAGGCGCATATCCCCAATTATTTCCATACCAATTGTTCCAACCAAAACCGATGTTTCCACCCCAGCCAAAACCAGCGTTCCAGCCCCAGTTATTCCAACCCCAACCTGAATAGCCACCCCATCCATAGCCAGTGTTCCAGCCCCAGTTATTCCAACCCCAACCTGAATAGCCACCCCATCCGTAGCCAGTGTTCCAGCCCCAATTATTTCGACCCCAGCTGTTATCGTAAATGTTTATGCTTACGCTTTGTGGATTACTTCCCCAACCAGCGTAGTCAGTGTAGTTTTGAATGGAGTCATTATCAATATTGTAATTATCAATATCTGTTAAGATTTCAACCTGTTCATTGTTATTTTGTAATGAATTAAAATAACTAGCATAAGGACTTGTACTGGTCTCAGCCGGTTGGGAGTTTCTAGGTGTACGGTTTGTGGTTCCGCCATAAATTCCGTCAGAATCGTAATAAGAGCTATTTTGATAGGTGCCACATGAACTAAAAAGAATGCTTATGAATCCAAATAAGTAAAGCATCATTGGTTTCTTGGTGGGTAGGGTATAAGTTTTCATATATATGGAGTTTTTATTGTTGCACATTACAAAAATAGTTAGTTTTGCGGAACTATTTATTTAAAATTATTAATGCAATATTTGTGCCAAACTATTCAGTATGAGTAAGAACATAACTACAAGAGCGGAAGATTATTCAAAATGGTATAACGAATTGGTTGTCAAGGCCGATTTAGCCGAAAATTCAGGAGTGAGAGGTTGTATGGTAATTAAGCCATACGGTTATGCAATTTGGGAAAAAATGCAAGCTGAATTGGATAAAATGTTTAAAGAAACAGGACACCAAAATGCTTATTTTCCGCTTTTTGTTCCCAAGAGTATGTTTGAAGCTGAAGAGAAAAATGCTGAAGGTTTTGCTAAGGAGTGCGCCATTGTTACGCATTACAGATTGAAAAATGATCCAGACAAGCCAGGAAAATTAATGGTTGACCCAAATGCAAAACTAGAAGAGGAGCTTATTGTGCGTCCTACTAGTGAAGCTATTATTTGGTCTACCTATAAAGGATGGGTGCAATCATATAGAGATTTGCCATTATTGATTAATCAGTGGGCTAATGTGGTGCGATGGGAAATGAGAACACGTTTGTTTTTACGTACGGCTGAGTTTTTATGGCAAGAAGGGCATACTGCTCATGCTACAAGAGCCGAGGCGGTTGAAGAATCTGAAAAAATGATGAACGTGTATGCTGATTTTGCAGAACGATTCATGGCTATACCGGTTATTAAAGGCTTGAAAACAGAAACGGAGCGTTTTGCTGGTGCCGAAGAAACATATTGTATAGAAGCACTAATGCAAGATGGTAAAGCTTTACAAGCAGGGACATCTCACTTTTTAGGTCAAAACTTTGCAAAAGCTTTTGATGTGAAATTTGCAAATGCAGAGGGTAAGCAAGAATACGTTTGGGGAACTTCTTGGGGAGTATCAACACGATTAATGGGTGCGCTTGTAATGACACATTCTGATGATCAAGGTTTGGTTTTACCTCCTAGCTTAGCGCCAATACAAGTTGTTATTGTACCTATATATAAATCAGACGAACAGTTAGCAGCAATATCTGCAGAGGTAAATGTACTTATTGCAAGTTTGCGTAAATTGAACGTTTCTGTAAAATTTGATGATAGAACGACTCAAAAACCAGGATTTAAGTTTGCAGAATGGGAACTGAAAGGAGTTCCTGTTCGAATTGCGGTTGGACCTAAAGATCTAGAAAATGGGACTTTTGAAATAGCTCGAAGAGATACATTATCAAAGGAAGTGGTGGCTAAAGAAGGAATAGAAAACTATATTACTTCATTACTAGAGCAAATACAAAATGATTTGTTTGCAAAAGCACTAGAGTATAGAGATACGCACGTTACCGAGGTAAATAGTTTTGAGGAGTTTAAAGAAATTTTAGAAAATAAAGGAGGTTTTGTCTCAGCACATTGGAATGGTACAGCAGAAACTGAGGAAAAAATTAAAGACCTTACAAAAGCTACCATAAGATGTATACCTTTGAATAGAGTAGAAGAGACTGGAAATTGCGTTTTTACAGGCGCTCCATCAGCAGGACGTGTACTGTTTGCAAAGGCCTATTAAAAAAAGTAAAAAAAAAATGTACAAGCTATTGCTCGTTTCGAAAATAGTTGTATTTTTGCATCCGCATTAGAGAAGCAAGGCCCGTTCGTCTATCGGTTAGGACGCATGGTTTTCATCCATGTAAGAGCGGTTCGATTCCGCTACGGGCTACTACTTTTTTTGCGTTTCCTAAAGTAATAAGGGAAAAATGGCCCGTTCGTCTATCGGTTAGGACGCATGGTTTTCATCCATGTAAGAGCGGTTCGATTCCGCTACGGGCTACATTCAATTTACATATTGATAAAAACTTAGGAGAATATGGTCCGTTCGTCTAGGGGTTAGGACGCCAAGATTTCGTCTTGGTAACAGGGGTTCGATTCCCTTACGGACTACAAACAAATTAGTAAAAGATAAAAAAGCAATATAATGGCAAATCATAAATCAGCTCTAAAAAGAATTAGAAGTAACGAAAAGAAAAGAGTGTTAAACAGATATCAACACAAAACTACTCGTAATGCTATAAAAGCGTTAAGATTAGCTACTGATAAATCTGAAGCATCTGCAAAATTATCTAATGTTATCTCAATGATTGATAAATTGGCTAAGAAAAATATCATACACAATAACAAAGCATCAAACTTAAAATCTAAGTTAACTAAGCTTGTTGCTAAATTGTAATATTTAGATAAAATAAAATATTTAAAAAAAGTTCTCGATTTATCGGGAACTTTTTTTTTACGTTAATATTTCTTTCAAGTCTTCTAGCATTGATTTACTTATTGGTTTAGGTAAAAAAGCAATTACCATTGGGTAGTTTTGAGCTTTTTTTAAATCATTTGGGTCAATTGAAGAGGATAAGACCACAATTTTAGTTGTATGAAAATTTTTGTAATTTTGAGTTTTAAATGCTTCTAAAAACTCCCATCCCCCCATTACGGGCATGTTTAAATCTAGAAATATTAAATCTGGTTTTGTTGAAGAGGTATTTAATAGTGTATTCAAATAAAGTAATGTTTCTTCTCCATTAGTAGATGTGATAATTTCATTGCAAAACGAAAATCGCTCTAGTACTTTTTTACAAAGCAAGAGTGTTATTGGGTCGTCATCTACGCATAAAACTTGATTTAGCATCACTTTTTATTTTTAAACGTTAATTTTAATGTGGTTCCTTGGTCAATTTTGCTTTCAATTTCTATTTTTCCACCCATGATTTCAACTTGTGATTTTACTAAATATAGTCCAAGTCCCTTGCTGTCAGGATGTATGTGGAACCGCTGATACAAACCGAAAATTTTATCTTTATTACGAATTAAATCAATTCCAATTCCATTGTCTTGAATTAGAATTACTGTATTGTTGTTTTCTTTTTGAGTTGAAATTGTTATTTGTGGTTTTCTTTTTTCGGATTTATATTTTATTGCATTGGATACGAGATTTAAAAAAATACTCTCCAAGTATGGTTTGTGCGTGTAAATGCTAGTAGTGTTTAAGTTTAATTCAATCAAAGGATTGTGAGCGGTTATCATCGTGTCTAATTGATTGAAAACATAGTGAAATATCTCTTTTAGATCTACATTTTCCTTGATTATGGAAGGTTTGTCTTTTATTTTTATAACTCGTACTAAGTCGTTTACAGTGTTATTTAAGAGTTGTGTAGATTGATTAAATCCGTTTAAGATTTCTTGTAGTTCAGTATCATGAATTGGGGTTTCTTCTAATAGTTGTAAAAGACCAGTTAAGTTTGAAAGTGGTGCTCTCAAATTATGAGATGTGATGTATGAGAACTGTTTTAAATCTTTATTGTTTTGAGTTAATTCTCTAATTAATTGTTCTTTTTCTTTTTCCTGTTTCTTTTCTTCGGTAATATCTCTTAAAATTGAAATCCAGTGGGATAATTCTTTTTCAGAATTGAAAATAGGAACTATCGATAAGCGTACCCAGTATTCTTTTTTTGTTTTAGATGATAATAGGGTTTCAATTTGATATTCTTTTTTGAGGTTTATAGCTTTTAATATTTTTTTTAAAGTGCTATCGTCAGAGTTTGGACTTTTGAATAAATCAGGTGATTTTCCTATTATTTCTTCAGGGGTGTAACCAGACATTGTCGTAAATGCTGGGTTTACGTATATTATATTTGGTATTTTTGATTGTGTTGATTTAGGTTCAGTTATAATTATGGAATCTTTAGATTGAATGATAACAGTTTCAAGTAGTTTTAATCTATTTTCTTCCTCTTTTTGTTTCGTTATATCTTGAATAGCGCCAATCATTCTAATGGCCTTTCCGTTTTTATCCTTTAGTAAAAATGCTCTATCTAATACATATTTATAAGTATTGTCAGCACATTTAAATCGGTATTGATCTTGCCATTTTTCTGTTTTTTGTTCGATAAAAGAATATAATCGTACTGACATTTTTATGCTGTCTTCAGGATGGATTTTGTCAAACCACCAATTAGAGTCAACATTTAGATTGTCTTTAGAGTATCCAAAAACGTTCTCAATTCCTTTATTCCAAGAAAAATGATCTTCCTCAAGTTTCCAATCCCATATTGTGTCACTTGTTGCCTTTGCTACTATATCATATTTATCATTTGATTCTCTAATTGCCTCATTACTTTTTTTTAACTTGTTAAAATTCTTACTGTTGATTTCATCGTTTTTGGATAAAATTAATTTAAGAAGTAAGCTTGAAAAGATTACAAAAATGATGTCTTTGGTAAAGTTGTAAAACGGTACACATTGTTCAGCGACAAAGTGTTGGGCGATTTTGTGGACTATCACAACAGCAATAAGTGTTGCAAGAGTGTATGTTAGGATTGTTTTATTGGTTTTACTTTTCATTACTCAAATATAATTAAATAAAAGTTTTAAAATAGAGGAGACGAAAAAACTTATTTTTTAAGTTGCTAATCCGTTAAGGATATGTAAACTATTGTATAAATATTTTTTATATCAAAATAAAGTGTACCTTTGCAGCCATTAAAAATCACAGATGGAATCTATTAGAAACATTGCAATTATTGCCCACGTCGATCACGGTAAAACTACATTGGTAGACAAAATTATGTATCACTGTCAATTATTTCGTGACAACGAAAACACAGGTGATTTAATTCTTGATAATAACGACTTAGAGCGTGAAAGAGGTATTACTATTACTTCTAAAAACGTATCAGTTCAATATAAAGGAACTAAAATCAATATTATTGATACTCCTGGTCACGCCGATTTTGGTGGTGAAGTTGAACGTGTATTGAACATGGCCGATGGTGTATGTTTGCTAGTTGATGCTTTTGAAGGTCCAATGCCCCAAACGCGTTTTGTTTTACAAAAAGCTATTGACTTAGGTCTAAAACCTTGTGTAGTTATCAATAAAGTGGACAAGGAAAACTGTACTCCTGAAGAAGTTCATGAAAAAGTTTTTGACTTAATGTTTGAATTAGGTGCTGAAGAATGGCAGTTGGATTTCCCAACGGTTTATGGTTCTGCTAAAAACAACTGGATGTCTGACCACTGGGAAAATGTAACTGATAATGTTGAAGCATTGTTAGACATGGTTGTTGCAAATGTGCCTGCTCCTAAAGTTTCTGAAGGAACGCCACAAATGTTGATTACATCTTTAGATTTCTCAGCTTTTACAGGTCGTATCGCTATTGGTCGTCTTGAAAGAGGAGTATTGAGAGAAGGTATGCCAATCTCATTAGTTAAAAGAGATGGTACTGTATCTAAATCTCGTATCAAAGAACTTCATACTTTTGAAGGACTTGGTCGTAAAAAAGTGGAACAAGTTATTGCTGGAGATATTTGCGCCATTATTGGTGTTGAAGGTTTTGAAATTGGTGATACTATTGCTGATTTTGAAAACCCAGAAGGTTTAAAAACGATTGATATTGATGAGCCTACAATGAGTATGTTGTTTACAATTAATGACTCTCCTTTCTTTGGTAAAGAGGGTAAATTTGTAACTTCAAGACACATTAGAGAGCGTTTGACAAAAGAATTAGAGAAAAACTTAGCTATGAAGTTAGGTGAAACTGATTCTGCTGATAAATTCATGGTTTTTGGTCGTGGAGTACTTCACTTATCTGTTCTTATTGAAACAATGAGAAGAGAAGGATATGAATTACAAATTGGTCAACCTCAAGTTATTATCAAAGAAATTGATGGTAAAAAATGTGAGCCAATTGAGGAATTGACTATTGATTTACCAGAAAATCTTTCAGGTAGAGCGGTTGAGTTCGTAACTATGCGTAAAGGTGAAATGCTAAGCATGGAAACTAAAGGGGAGCGTATGATTGTTAAATTTAATATTCCATCTCGTGGAATTATTGGATTGCGTAATCAATTGCTTACTGCTACTGCAGGTGAAGCTATTATGGCACACCGTTTTATTGGATATGAGCCTTACAAAGGTGAAATTGCTGGACGTAACAAAGGTTCATTAATTTCTATGGAAAAAGGTAAAGCTATTCCTTATTCGATCGATAAATTACAAGATCGCGGTAAGTTTTTCGTTGAACCAAATGCTGAAATTTACGAAGGTCAGGTTATTGGAGAAAACTCTCGTGGAGATGATATGTGTGTAAACGTAACAAAAGAGAAAAAACAATCTAACGTTCGTTCATCTGGAAATGATGAAAAAGCAAGAATTATTCCTCCAATTATTTTCTCATTAGAGGAAGCTTTAGAATACATTCAAAAAGATGAATATGTTGAGGTTACACCAAAATCTATTCGTTTAAGAAAAATATATTTGACAGAAACAGATAGAAAAAGATTTAAAATCTAATTCATTTGAGTTTTAATTAAAACCATCAGCGTAAGTTGATGGTTTTTTTTTGAACCTAATCCTGCTGTACACTATATCTTTTATACCACCCCAAAAAAGGGGTGTTATAAAAGGATGCCGTTCCCATCAGGGGTATAAGAGAATCTACTTTTATGAAGATCAGTACTGAGAAGAAACTTAAATTATCTTTGAAATTCTTATTCCTTTTTATTTTGCCACTCGGTTTGTTTTGAATTTTTATGGAGTATGCTTTCATTTTCATGGAATCCCATTGCAAATCCTAGCATTATTGCAGTAAGTATTACAATTATTCTCTTTTTTATTCCAGTAATTATTCTTTTACAAGTAGTTAGGCTATTTGTATTTTTAAGTTTACGCATTTTTATTTCGTTAAATTAAACACCTTTTTATTTTCTTAAATCATATAAAAGATTTAAAAATGAATTTCAAACTATGTTTGGAATTAAAGTGTATAACTAGTGAATTCAAATAATGCTTTCAGATATAGTTTTTGATACAGAACAGGTTTCAATATTTGAAACAATTCGCTGTGTAATTTAAATTTGGTATTACATGTAACATCAGCTGGATTAAGATACTTGGGATTAATATCAAAGCTAATTTTGAAGCTTGATTTTACATCATGAATTGTTTCAAAAAGAAATTTTGTTCCTTTTAGATTTTCTGCTTCAGTACTTTTAGTGAGATTAAAGTCTTGATAATAGGAACTAGAGTTGATTTCAGAATTAGGGAAACACTCACTCGTCATTGATCCTAAGATCAATATAAACATTGCGAGATATTTGATATAATTCTTCATTGATAAATTTTTTTGTAAAACATCTTAAAGTAATAGACCGTCTTTATATAAACAGTTCTATTACTTTAAATAGTGAATTACTTGTAGTTTAAAGCGTTTTAAGCATTATCTTTTTAAACTGAAATGACCTTTCATTTCTCGTCCATCATCAAGTTTTACAGTATACCAGTAGTCATCTGCTGGCATGGGTTGACCTGTAAACGTTCCGTCCCATCCTTGGCTGGAAGCCGTAATTTGTTTTATTAATTTCCCAAATCGATTGAATATATATATAACAGCATTCTTGTTAAAGGTATTGTTAATGCCTTTGATGTTCCAGTAATCATTAATTCTGTCCCCATTTGGTGTAAAAAATTTAGGAGCTCCGGTAACTGCAATTGTTTTGCTTACGGTACCACAACCATTTTTATCATTAATGTACACTTCATGAATTCCTGATGGGACATTATCAAAAAAGTTTGAGTCTTGAAAAGGACCGTTTGGTAAGTCTAAACTGTATTCATAATCACCCTTTCCATTAGCATCAACCGTTACCGTATTATTTTCGGCAAGATCCACTATATCTACGCTTGCTATCGTAGCAATATCTGAAGCAGTTACTTTTATGGTTCTTGTTCTTACGCATCCTTTTAGTGTTGAAACTTCTACACTATAATCTCCTTCAGCATTTACGTCAAGAGTTGGACCAGTTTCGTTAGTAATTATATTGGAATCTTTGTACCAAGTATAGGTATAATCAGCTGGATTAGTACCATTTGGTAAACCAGCATTTAGTTGAACAAAGAATGTTGGTAAATTAGAACATACTAATTCGTTATCTCCTCCATTGGTGTTTAATTGAATTGGAGGCAATGGATTAACTATAAACGGAATCGTTAGGATTGCTATACAAGTTGTATTGATTGTATTTTCAACTTCTACTGTTATATTTTGAGTAAGAGTTACAAATGGATTAGGAAGCGGACTTGTTAAAGGATTTCCATCTTTATCAAAATAACTTACTTTCATTCCTTGTTGTCCACCTAAAATACTATCTTGAAAGGTACTAGTGTCAAATGAATATTGTCCGTCTTGTAAAAGAGGATCAACTTCGTCATCACATACTGTAGTCAAATTTGTAGGTAAAGAGAACGCCTCTGGTAAATCATCAACAATAAATGCAATGGTAACTTCTTCACTACAAGCCAGTGTTGAATTATTTGTAACTACAGCTTTAATATTTTGGGTTGTAGTGGTGAATGTAGCAGGAAAAGGACTTGAAAGGGCATTATTGTTTTCGTCAAAATAGGTAACGTTTACATTAGTTTGTCCATTGAGTACTGTTGCATGTAATGCAGACGTATCAAAAGTAAAAATACCATCCTGATTGTCATCACATTGTCTTGCAATCGTCACTGGATTTGCATATGGAATTTGTTCAACTACCAGCTTTACAAAAGGTCCTAGACCAAAACAAGCATTTGTAACATCACTATCTACACGACCCCAAACATCTTGTGTTCCGGGATAACCAATGTTTCTATAGCTTGTAATATCAGATATTTTATTGGTTTCGGCTAGCGCATCTGCTTGGTTTCTATAAAAAGATACCGTGTAATTTCCTGCTGGTAGTAATGTTTTTATAGCCGTTTCTGTTGCACTGAAATCAAAGGTACTTATGCCATCTCTTTTATTGTTATTAGCGTTGTCAAGTCCATTTAGATCTCTTAAATCATCACAGGCTGTATACACATTATTAAAAGTTGATGGAATTTGAGTAGCCAATACTTGAAGTGTAATTTCTGCAGTTCTAAAACAGTTATTATTGTTAGTTACTCTTGTCCATACGCGGGTTACTCCTGGTGTGGCGTTAGTATAAGCTAACGGATTTGTAATTTGTTGTGCAGCATTTGCAGTATTTGCTGCAGCAATAGTTGTATAATAGGTAAAGGTTTCGGCACTCGCATTGCTAGAGATTTCATTATTTTTTACTGTAAGATTGAAAGAGGTTATAGCATCTAAGTCATTGTCGCATTGAACAATTGTTACATTGTTAACTGTAGGTAAGTCATATACAGTCAAGCTAGTTTTATCTGAAATTAAGCCACATGAATTACCTATTTTATTTAGAATTACCCTGTATTGGTAGCCATTCATTGATTTTGTTACACTTGAAATAAGAAGTGTTTTTGTAGCTGTGCCAGAGTATGTGGTATTATTTGTTACAGTATTCCAATTAATACCATCAGTAGATAGTTCCCATTGATAGGTGTTACCTCCATTATCATCAAGTGTTACCGTGGCATTTTGTAATTCACATGTAGGTAAAACATTAGTTTGCGTGGTAATTACTATAGGTGCTGCAGTTGAATAATTACTATTTGGAGTTGTATAACCTACGGCACTTGTTACTTTGCCTTTAGAATCAACTGTGACTGGATTATTGCCCAGAATACCGTCAGTATTAGTATCTATAAATCCTGCTTCAACAACATCAAAACACAAATCTCCATCAGTATCTAAATCCCTGAAGTTTTTTATGCCATCAGTATCAAGATCATTTCCTGTTTCTACACTGTCTAGAATTCCGTCATTATCACTATCTAAATCTGTATAATCAGGTACCCCGTCAGAATCTGTATCTTGTGGTGTAAATCCAGGTTCAAAAGCATTGTCAAGACCGTTCTTATTGTCATCTACATTTGATTTAAGAAGCGTTGTATTAATTTGAGCTTCCACTAAATCTGAGATTCCGTCATTATCAGTGTCTGCATCTTCCTGATCTGGAATACTATCACCGTCAGTATCCTTTGGAACACAAACCGCTTCAATTTTGAAAGTTCCTTTGTTAGAGTTGCTATCAGAAAGATTCTTGTGTGTAATACTTAAAGAATTTGTTAAGTGTGATAAGAATTTGAAATTTCCAGTTGCAGCAGCCAATGGTGTAGTGCTATTTAATCTAAATCTAATTTCAAAAGAAGTAAATTGAGTAACACCACTTTCATAAATACCGTCGTAATTTGTATCAATTACAAGTTGATCGTTTGGATTTAGTACAGTTATTGTTTTGTTTACATCAGAGTTAATTATATATTCAGCATCTGCGTTTAGTAAGTCAGCACTGTTAGCGGAGTTTACATAACTCATTTGTAAACTTATGGGTGAACTATAAGCTGTTTTGTAAGTGACAAAATTATCTTTACCCGCTGCAACATCAGTTATGAAACTTCCGTCAGTACCACCAACAAAAGGGGTAAGACTAACCATTGATGATGTTAAAACATTTCCCGTAAATGAATTTGAATACGTGTTTTGAGCTATAATTCCCGATGCTGTATTTGAAAGGTCAATAGCTTTATTTCCAAAAGACTCGGTGCAGTTAAGAACTCCATCATTATCATTATCTATATCTATATTATCATTTACATCATCATTGTCAATGTCTGTTTCACAGGTGCTTACTGGGATTAAATCAGAAAAAACCGGGGGAGTAATACATCCTGTAATAGTTCCTTTTACTTGATAATACCCAGGATGAGTTGGGGTGTAGGAATTACTATTAGAATTAGGTATTGAAACATTATTAAAAAACCATTCAAATGTATCATAAGATGAAATAGAACTTACTTTTAATACCACATTTGGAATACAATTGGAGTTTGCAACAGATAATACATCACTTATAATTTCTGGTTTTGTGTCAAATCCTGAATAATATCCACCATAAGTAGCTGCACTATTAGATCCAAAATAAGAAACATATACTTGCTTAGTAGAAAATACACTTATGTTTCCAGACAATCCACTTAAAGTATAAGTTTCAAATAAAGGGTTACCAATTACATCCTTGGGAGCAATACCTATAGGTTGTCTGGTTCCATTAATTTCTACTTCTACAGCGGCTCCTTTTTCGGTCACTATATTCAGTCCGCTATTGGATAAAAATGTTCGGCTACCAATTTGTTCTATTTGTGGAATATTATCAACAATATTAGGTGTTGAACAATTTAAAGGCGGTACAAAAAACATTTCTTGATTAGCTTGGCTTGAACTGCCTACACTTTGATAAGCAAAAACATTTTTTGATGTTTTTACATACATGCTACCATTTATTGAATACTGGGCACCATTCAAAATAAAATATTGGCCTGCGTTTAGTGGAGTTGGGTTTATAGGAGTTGGACTCCCGTTTATATAAATATTGGTATTGTTTTCATGTATTACAAGCAAAGGACGTTCGGTGATATCTAGTCCTACACCTCGTACAAATATATATTCATTACCAACTATTGTAGAAGGTACAATTTGATCAAAACCTAAATCTAGATTCCCATTAAAATCACCATTTGTGCCGCCATAGGAGCCGCAATTTACGGCAATGGGCTTGTTAGATTTGACTAATGAACCTATCAATCCATCTTTATTGGCAATGCTAGTATCCTCGGTAGCTATTACATAACTTTGTCCTCTGTTTAAAGTAACACTTGCAGGATTATTTCCCACTGCTTCATTCCCCATAAGTGTAACTCCTGACTTTATGTCACCAAAATTAACAACAGTATTGTTTTCTGTAGCCAATATGGATATGAAAGTATATCTAAAATTTCCATTTCCTGTAGTTGCTGTATTTACGTAAGCGCCTACCCTAAATTCATAACCAATAGCTGAGATACCTTTTGATACTAAAGATCCTGCTTGATTGTAATTTCCAGCAAGAACCCTTGCAGCCACATAAATTAAATTTTCGGCCTCAATAATATATCCTTTATTTGCTATGGGAACGTTTAATAGACTAGGATCAACGTGTAATTGTGTATTTGTTCCAAAGCCAACATTGTAAACAAAAGGAGTATTTTTTGAAACTTGAACAGTTGTAATACCTACTCCCAGTGCATTTATTTTTACTTTTACTGGTGTTACACTTGGAGTTGATAGATACAAGTACTGGTCTTGAGCCGAAACTTGATCAGAACCTGATAATGGGGGTATGTAGTGTGTTTTACTAAATTGAGAAAAACAATTGATGGAAAACAAAATATATAGTAGCAGTAAACTTTTTTTCATGCGTTAAAAATAATAAATTTAAATTATCTTTTTAAAGTAAAATGATCTTTTGTGGTTCGCCTATGAATTAATTGAAGTTGAACAAATAAAGTTTGTTAAAGAGAAAAAATTAAACTCTAGTTTTATAGTTTACATCAAATTATTTAATTTCATGAAATCCTTTAGATTGGCACCTTAATTTCAGTTTAAATAGTAGTTATCTCTATTTTTAATAAAATAAATAGACGCTTTTTGACACTCCAAAGTATTAAATAAGATGACTTCTTTTGTATTGAAATTACTTTCAAATACAGTAAAATAAGTATACTTTTTCTTGAAAAACTGAAAAAGTATCTATTGTAATTAAAGCATAGTTTTTGAAGTTTTACAAGTGCTATTTATCAATGCTATATTTTCTATTTGTAAGTTTTATAGTGTTTTATTAATAGTTATTGCATTATAATAAATTATAAGAAAACGAAGCATCAAGAAAATAAATAAATAAATAAATACAGAATCTAAACCATTCGTCTTAAATTATAGCATCTATAAATCCCTGTTTTTTAAAATTTTATAAGAAAAATATATAAATATAACAGTCCAGCACAATACAATCGCAATTGAAAAAAGGGAAACTCCATAATCCTTACTATTCTCCAAACCAATTTGAGTACCAATATTTTTTACAACTGATAATCGTGAAAAAGGCTCAATGATAAGATTTGACATGGATTGTAGTGGTAAAAACTGGGTGATACTGGCTGCAGTAGTACCTTCTGGAAAAACTTTGAATGTTATAATTCCACTTATAATTCCTTCTATAATATTCCAAACTAACAAGAAACCTAAAGCAAATGCAGATCTCTTGATCAAAATTCCAAGAAATAAACAGAAAGAGAAAAAGCCAATTAGTTTTACAAAATAAGCCAATAGATAGTCTAAATCTGAAAAAACAATATCAATTTCAGTAAAGGATGAAAAACTAAATCCAAGTATTAAGGACAAAATAAAAAGGAATACTGTTGATACCGTTGCGAAAAGAATTACAGTCAAAAATTTAGATTGAATAAATTCTTTCTTGCTCATTCCATCAATCAGGTTTTGTTTTAAGGTACCATAACTGTACTCATTGGCCATCATTGAAACAATTACAATTGCTAAAAATAATTTTAAAATAGATGCAATGTAAGTATTGAAGTGCCAGATGTATGGGAAATTGAAAATGCCCATTTCGGCCAAATGAAATTTAAATGGACCTAAATCAAACTTGATTGATGCTATTAATGCAATGAACGTAAGCAAAATGAAGTAGGCTAGCGTTAAAACCCGACTCGCTCTATTTTTCCAGATTTTTTGTAACTCTATCGTAAGAAGTCTTTTCATAAGGTATAATTTTATCTTTGGCTATACAGCCGAAATTTTAATGAGTATATTTAGTACGTAAAAAAGAAATAGTATTAGACTTATTTGTTTGTAAGTTCTAAGAACTGTTCTTCAAGACTGTGTCTTCGTTTTACAAGATGATTCAGAATAATATTTTTATTAAAAAGAAATTGATTGAGGTCTTTGGCATCAAGTTCTTTTTGTAGATAAACAATTACTTTATCATTTGTTTTTACTACGTTTTTTACTGCAGGATGCATTGTTACAAGATCAACAAGTTCTTGCATATTATCAGCTTGCAACTCAAAAAAACCTTCGTTAGAGGACATCCCATCAACCAGTCCTGTATATAGTATTTTTCCTTTTTGTAATACCAAAACATGCGTACATACTTTTTCAACTTCGTCTAGTAAATGAGAAGCAAGGAGTATTGTAGTTCCTTGTGCGGCGATGATTTTTATAATATCTCTAATTTGATGTATTCCTTGTGGGTCTAATCCGTTTGTAGGTTCATCAAGTATTAAAATTTCAGGATCGTTTAATAATGCTGATGCTATAGCCAAACGCTGTTTCATACCAAGTGAAAAGGTTCTAAACTTACTGTTTTGTCTGTCTGTTAAGCCTACTAATTCTAGTTTTTCACTTACTTTGGTATAATTAATACCTTTTATTTGACACACTAGCTCCAGATTCTCCTTGGCAGTCATGTAGGGATAAAAATTAGGTCTTTCAATAATAGCACCTACTTTTTTTAGTGCATCGTGAGTTTGTATCGTACCACCAAACCAGCTGTAAGAGCCAGAAGTTTTGTTAACAACATTGAGTACAATTCCCAGAGTAGTTGATTTTCCGCTACCATTAGGCCCTAGAATTCCGTAAACATTTCCTTTTTGAATGACAAATGATACATCTTTCAAGGCTTGAACTGCGCCGTAACGCTTATTTAGATTTTGTATTGTTAGAATGGTTTCCAAGTGTCAAGATTTTTTGATTTATCAGTTTGACGTTGGAAAAATGATTTTGTTACGACTTTTAAGGTTTACTTTGAAATACGCATAAAATGTTTTATTGTTTCTAGTTTTTCAATACTAATAGGTTTTTCAATGTAATCTTTAACACAAGAGTATTTTTTTGCTTTTTCGATATCGGCAGATTCAATTGAGGAAGTCATAATGAAGACAAAAATATCTTTTTGTAAGTTTGATTGTTTCAGTGCATCTAGAAATTCCCAGCCGTTCATGATCGGCATATTGAGATCTAGCAATATACAATCAGGTAATTCATGATGATTTGTAGTATTTTGTTGTAATAATTCAAGAGCAATTTTAGCATTCGAAAAAGATTGTAATGAATTACAAAAACGTATACGGGTAGCAAGCATTGTGGTTAACCGAAGCGTTAAAGAATCATCATCAATAAGGTAAGTTAATTCATTGCTCATAACTGTTTCAATTTTAAATTAGATACTAAACTAGTGGTGAGTTGAAAAATAGGTTCAATATTTTATTTTAAAGATAAATTTCTAACAGCATTTTTAATTTAGCTCAAGGAATCGCTTTAACTAAAAATCACACCCACTTTTATATGAATTTACAACAGTATCAAATATATAGTTTATATTCTCATTTTTTACTTTTAAAATTTATAATTTGTAATTATTTTCTGTTTATCAGGATATTGAAATTTAGCTTTTTAGTTAAAAAAAGATGATTCGTGATCAAATCATTAAAATAATTTTAAAGAGGTTTTAGACTTTTAATTGCCAGGTATTCGACAAGAATTAAATTCTTCAGATATATTTTTATTGTATTTTTGAAAAAAAATACCCTATGAGTGATCCTATAATGGTTTTTAAAAAACCGTCTTATCCTGTAAATAATTATTTACAGGAATATTTAGAACGATTTGATAGGGTTTCAAAAGTTACTGTATTTTATGATGATCTATTACGTTTTACAGGCTCTGTGACCGTATATGATAAAAATGACCAAGATACGTTGTGGATAAGAGTATATTATAATGAGTTTGAGCGAGATGAAATTGACTTAAATTTAAAAAAGATTTATTCCTTACTACACTCTGATGGAAATTTAGGAATACTCAAATTTTTGAATATTGACTCTATTGATTATTGCACTTTTGGAAATTCTAAACCATTTCGAATCAAGGTTAGGAACATATTAAATGACAATTACACTCACTTTTATGTAAAAAAAGCAGATGCTTCTCGAGTTTATGGGTTGGAACTAGAACATATTCTTTCACCAGATAAAATTAATTTCTTGGTGTACAATGATACTCTTATTGAGGAACATATTATGGGAATTCCAGGTGATGTATTTATCAAAACCTTACTTTCAGATTGCACTGAGACGGAAAAGGCTCAAATAGCCAAAGAGTTTGTAAAGTTTAATGAGCGATGCATGATTCGATTATTGGGGGATATGCGCGCCTATAACTATGTTATTGTTCCCATACATGATTTTGATCACGTAGTCTATAAAATACGGGCTATAGATTTTGATCAACAGTGTTATGAGGGGAATTTTAAAGTGTACAGACCTCAGTTTTTTAAAGAAAATTACCCCATGGTTAAACTGGTTAAAGAAAAACTTCAAACCAGCTCCATTGAGCAATACAAAGATGAAGAACGTGCAGTTCTTGCCAAAAGAATATTATCTTCAGAAAACCGCATTAATAGGTTACTAGAAATTATGAGTGCGGATACGCTTTCAACAGAAATGCATTTGGAACAATTAAAAATGGAGTTGTACAGGTACACAAAAGATCTCAATTTTAAAAAAGCAAAATCAATGGGAAGTATTATGGTTGCAGCCTTTGAGTTTATCACAAGGAATTATAAAAACAGTACGGTTTTAAAAAAGTAATTGTTAAGTAAAGCGTATTGGTTATATTTGAATTGATTTTTATGGATTATCAAATTTATATAGTATGAAAAAATATATTTTTATAAGTCTTTTATTGGCTTCTTGTGAGCAACCATCATCTACCATAACAGAATTGTATTCTTTACCAAAGAAACTCAAAGAAGTTTCAGGGATCATTTATACACCGCAAGATGAGTCCGTATGGGCAATTGAGGATAGCGGCAATGCTAGCGCATTATATAAAATTAACTCTACAGGTAAAATCACAAAAACAATATCCATAACTGATGCTCAAAACACAGATTGGGAAGATGTTACAATGGATAAAAACGGAAATTTATATCTCGGTGATTTTGGTAATAATGACAATGAACGCAATGATTTATGTATATATAAAGTAGACAAAAATTCTTTATTGAATGCTTTTGCAACAACCGTTTCAAAAATATCATTTTCATATCCTGAACAAAAACAATTTCCTCCCAATAAAAAAGAGTTATTGTATGATGTTGAAGGTTTTTTTGAGATGAATAACAATTTTTATTTGTTTACCAAAAACAGAAGCAAAGGATTTGATGGTACGTCATTAATTTATAAAATACCGAATCAAGCCGGAAATCATACAGCGATTTTATTGGGTAGTTTTAAAACCTGTGACACCTATAAGTCATGTGCTATAACGAGTGCTATTATAAATCCTGATCAGTCAAAGGTAGCTTTGCTTACGCATGATAAAATTATTCTTTTCGAAAACTTTAAAGGCGATGATTTCTTGAGCGGTACCCAAACAGTTCTAGAATTAAACCATTTTTCTCAAAAAGAAGCAGCCACATTTATAGACAATGACAAAATACTACTTGCTGATGAAAAATACGGGAGTGATGGCGGTAAGGTTTACAAAACTACTTTAACACAACTAAAAACCAAATCCTAAACCAAAGGCAATACGAGCTTCCTCGCTTGCACTTTTAAAATAAGTGATGCGCGCTGTAAGTGCATTGAGACCGTTAAGCCAAATACCTCCGCCAATGGATTGATTCCATTTTTCAGAGTTTTCTCCTTTTAGCCAAACGCGTCCGTAATCATAACCACCTAAAATACCAAAAGTCATTGGGATAACGCTTCTTTTTATTTTACCAAGATTCAAACGGATATCACTACTGTGATAAAAAGATTGATTCCCCAAGAAACGTTCATTTCTAAAGCCTCTTAAATCATAATCACCTCCTAAAGTTGAGCCTTGATAAAATTCGAAATTATTATTCAGTACTGCTTTTCCTCGAAGGATTGTGGCAAGAACTAGTTTACCTTTAGCATCTATTTTATGATTAAAGTTTATTTTGCTTTCTAAAGTAGGAAAATTTCTTTTTAAATATTCTAGATTCATTTTCCAGCTTCCTGTAAAACTAATCCCCATTCCCATCGATGGAAATGCTGGGATATCATAATTTTCATAACTGTATTTTACACTTGCTCCTGCAAAATGTTGATTTTCAAAAACTTTCGGGTTTATTCCTAGAGATTTATCAACAAATCTATTGGTAGTTTCCTCTACTGTAATTCTTTCATAACTAGATTGTATCTGAAACTTGCTACCGTTAAGACCAATTTTTTTAATAGATGGCATCACTTTTATCATTCGAATTCGAACACGGTTGTAATCCATGTCAAATAACTCCGAATCATTTTGGGTTTCATTACCATACCCAAAATAATTGATGGTAAAGTTAGGGCTTGTAAAACGGGCTTCAAGATCAGCATCCCATTTGCCAAAAAGTTTCGGGAATTTTCCATTATAAATAGCCTCATACCCACTTGTTGCAAAATAATAATTGGTTTTTAAAGAATGTTTATGAGTAAAAGGATTTTGCTTGTAATCATTTACAATGTAGCCTGCTACTATTCCTATTTTTATACCATCATCAGGGTTAAACCCAATGTTGGGTAAGCCAGTAAAATAATTGTATTTTGGTTTTTTATAATCGTAAAAGCTATTGTCGTAATCGTCCATCAACCTTAACTTTGTTTTTGAATCAAGAGTGTACGTATTGGTACGGGATTTAAAATCATGAATTTTTACTTGTTTGCCGTTTTCAATAGTGTACAAGTCTTCATTTTGCCCCCCTATTAATCTTATTTTAATTCCTGAATTTGAGTTTCCTTTTACTATGAATTCATCGTCATCATCTAAGCCATAAATCCATATTTTTTTGGTTTTATTGGCAGTAAAATTTCTGGAATACTGCAGTTCTTCGCCCGTTTTCTTTACTCGAAATACTTGAATCGTTAATTTGTTTTTTTCTTCATTTAGAACTGCAAATTTATCTTTTTTATCAGTACCAACCAGTAATACAGTATGTTGTAATACATCATAATACGTAGAAGCTACAGTTTTAAGATCTTTTTTTCTTGTTTTTAATTTTTGTTGTATGTCTGTAATTGTATAATCTAAAACTTCTTTTGGTAGTACTTTAAAGGCTTCATCTATAGCACTATCTGCCAAGTTTTCTTGAATGTATTTAGCTTGTTTTATCCATTCATCTTTAGTAGTTTTTTTTAAGAAGGCCAAATCCAGTGGATAAGCCTCTCTATTCATTAGTTTTACATTTTTTAAATTATCTTTAAACGACTGCATGTGTCTTAGTTGTACGTTTTTCATTAACACATATACCAATGCACCATCATATTTACTGAATGCCTGATCTCTATCACGGGGAATCGGTTTGTATATAATTTTATCATTTTCGTGATATTCGCCCCAGCGCCATTGATCTTCATGCCTATCCCAATCTCCTATTAGCATATCAAATAATCTAGCTTTGATATATTCACTTTCATCTACCGCGTATTTTTCATCCTTGCGCATGTTTTTTAAAACATCCTCTGTGCTAACTATGGCAAGTGGTGTTCCAAAACTAGAAGTGCCAATTTGATTTGTAGTTGCGCGTTCTTCTACCATATATAGTTCATTGCCATAAGTACTATTAAAATTTTGAAGCGCTGTGTGTTTAGGGATATAGTATAAAACGGGATTAGTATGTGCAACACCTATTTTTGAGGCCAAGTTACCTACTGCTAAAGGGGTATACGGATGTGCTGTGGTGTAAAAATCTGAAAGTAAATTTTCGGCATAGGTGTCCTCAAATTCATCTTGTATGAATTGTTTTTTGAACGCTACCGCTTGTAAAAATCGAGTAGGACTCTTTTTTAAACTGCGCATCACATACTCTTTTCCATTAGAATCAAAAAGTTGAAGGGAGTTAGATTGATGTCCACCTCCAGCACGTTTGGGTTGTAATCCTCCTAAAAGTGTATCTATAGTTGCTACAGGAACGCTGATGAGTTTGCTGTAATAATTGCGGTAGTGATTACCGAAAAAGAACTTATAAAACCCAGATTTTTTTGTTTGTTCAGGACTATAAATACTAGTGTTGGTTGTAGACGGGAACGATTTTGGAAAACCTTTAACATCATAATCTTTTTTTTCTTGTAACACTATTTTTTCATGAATGAGGGACTCTTTTTCTTTGCCAAAGTACATCACTTTTGAAAGCCCATTTTCAAAAACAATTAACTTTGCAAATCCATTTTTACCATACGAAAAATCTCCATCTAAAATTGCCCTTGCTGCCTCAGATTTAGATCCTGCACCGCTAATAATTTGTTTGATATTATCTCTTTCTATATATTGTAAATTGTGATCATGACCAGAAACTACTATTAAATTTTCATGGTTTTGAAGCAATGTTTTAACACGTTTGATAAACAGGTCATACTGCTTGTTTTGAATATCTTGCGGACTTATGCCAGATGTTTTTCGAACTAAATTGATCAGTGATCCTACTATTGGCAATGGAATTTTTTGCTCTAATGGGAAAAGTTGTTTTTCTAGTGAAAATTGTCCACCATGAGAACCGTTACTCATTAATGGATGATGCATTGCTATAATTACGGTTTTTTCTTGATTTTTTGACAATACATTTTCAAGTTCAACAAAAAAAGCTTCCCTTGTTTTAATGTTACAGTCCTCATTTATAGTGGGGCTTTTGTCCCAGTTTTCTAGAAACCATTGGCTGTCAATTGCAATTAAAATGAGGTTTTTATTGATTTCTAGTTCCTCAATACCGCAACCATTGCTTGGCATAAATGATTTTTTTTCTTTCAAATAATTCGTAACAAATTGACCTTGAAGTTCTAACCCTTTCAGGCCACTGTACCAGTCATGATTTCCTGGTATAAAAATAGTTTTTCCTTTAAAGTTTTGAGATAGTTTTAGCTGATTTAGGAGTTTCTCCTCGGCTGTTAAGCGTTCATTTGCCGGATTGGTGTCTGGAAGTCCTTTTGGGTAAATATTATCTCCTAAATAAAGTAATGTGCTGTTAGTATTTGCTTTTTTTAATTGCTCTTCAAGCAAGTTCAACGTTTCTTTCGCCTTTGGTTCATTTGCGTTTCCTGCATCACCAATTAAATAAAAAGTATGTGCAATTTTTAGGTTATCTGTTGCGTTCTGAGTTAGGTTTTTTGCATTTTTCCCATATTGTGCATGATGTGTTGCACAAGATGAAAAAAGACAAAAAACAAACAGAATTGAAATTCCAGTTATATAAAAAGGATTAGAAGATTTATCCGAAAATAATTTCATAATTTAGTGGTGTAAAAATATGTCCATGAATTTAATAGAACAAGCCAAGGATCACGTTGAAAAACTCTTCAAAGATAAACTTTCTAACTCATTTACCTATCATAATTTACAGCATACTATTCAGGTAGTTACTGCAGTAGAATTGCTTTCTAATGAAGAAAATGTGACCCAGTATGAATTTGAAATTTTACAAATTGCAGCTTGGTTTCATGATACGGGATATACAAATTGTTATGATCATCATGAAGAAGTAAGTGTTTCTCTAATGCGTGATTTTCTATCAGATAAGGAAAAGTCATCTGATTTTATAGATCAGGTGGCCATACTAATAATGGCTACTGAATTTGGGTATGAACCTCAAACACTTTTAGAAAAAATCATGAAAGATGGCGATTGTTTTCACCTTTCAGCCCCTAATTATGCTACTACTTGCAATGATTTACGAGAAGAATGGGCGTGTTTGGATCAAAAAAAATACTCAGATAAAGATTGGATTCTCGAAAATATAGATTTCCTTTCCAATACGCATCGTTATTACACAGATTATGCCCTCAAACATTGGCAACCACTAAAAGAAAAAAATAGTAAAAAACTTCAAAAGAAAATTAAAAAAATGGGATTGTCCAAGGCCAAAGATTTAGAATTTGTTCCAAATAAAAAAGAAAAGGAAGATAAACAAGACCGTGCCGTTGATACACTTTTTAGGGTTACCCTCAATAATCACACTACTTTGAGCGGTATTGCTGATAGTAAAGCCAATATATTATTATCTGTAAATGCAATTATTATATCTATTGCTTTATCCATTTTAATTCCCAAATTGGATAGTCCTAAAAATGTACATCTCATGATACCTACCTTTATCATGCTCATGTCAAGTGTAACAACTATAATTTTTGCCATTTTATCCACTAGGCCCAAAGTAACAAAAGGTGTTTTTTCGCGTCAAGACATTGAAAATCAAAAAGTGAATTTACTTTTTTTTGGTAATTTTTATAAAATGCCTTTGGAGGAATACCAATGGGCTATGAATGAAATGATGAAAGACAAAGAGTATTTGTACAATTCAATGATTAAAGATTTATATTACTTAGGGGTAGTGCTTGAAAAAAAATACCGCTTGCTTAGGTTAACATACAATTTTTTTATGATTGGAATAATAATTTCTGTAATTTCATTTGTAATTGCATTTAAAATGGGGTAACATTAATTCCCTTTATCTAGATTATTTTCATAAAAGTCATAATTAGAATCAACTAGGTTTTGGCTCGTATTGCTTACTTTCACACGAATTGCTCTTAGTCCAGATACACCTTGCAGCTCTTCGACTTCAAATTGTTCGATACCGGGCTCAAGTATTTTTTTGAATTGCAAAAACTTGATGTAGTTGAGATATTCTGTTTCTTCGTTATTGTGTGAGTATACGATAGTTATTTTCTCTTTTTCGGTAATTCGTTCAGAGGTTCCTTTTATATGGGCTTTATCTATGCGTTTTTTAACTACTTCATAGCGCGCATTATAGGTGCCGTCTACATCAAAACGTTTTTCGTCCATTCTAAATCGAATTGAAATAGGAGAGCTAAAAACTAGAATTAGCGATGTTACATCTAGTTCATAAGGCAGTGAATATTTCAATTGATGGTGCTCTTTTTCCATTTCACATAAAGTTTGCAATTGCCACAACCTTAAATTGTGCAAATACAAGGTATCAAAAGTTTTGTTTGGTGCAATGGTAGCGCCTATGTATAAGTTGTGTTCTACGCCATCAGTTTTAAAACGTTCGTAATAGTGAGGATAAATTTCTTGTGCTTCAGTTTGTTTTTTGTCAAGGATAGAAGCTAGTTTTTTATTGATTATAGATAGTGCATGATCAAATTTTTTCCTGGCATGATAAAACATTCCTGTTTTATGATCTAGGCTATTAAAGTATTTATTTTCTAAAGTGTTGTCATCATTAGCTTGTATAGTATTCTTTAAAATAGGATGAATTTCATTTTCTATATACAGTTGTATTTGTTGTTCTGTATCAGCTTTTAAGGGTGAATCTAGTTGCGTAAGCAAGGTTTGTAATTCAAAAGTGCGCTGCTCAGACAATACTAAATTGGTGTTGAATCTTTGATTTTCAAAAATTTGAATTAAAGAGCTTAATTGATTCTTCAAATCTTCTTTTACGGTTTCATTTCTGTGATTTGAGGATCCCTTGATATCAATTTGTCCATACAAAGGATAGACTTCTTTAAAAACAATTTCTTTAAAATTGTAATCTTTAGTTTGTGTTTTGAAATAAGTAACTGCTTCTTTTTTGAATTTCCAGTACACACTTGGGTGAATTGCAGTGTATTCCCGCTGAATGATGGCTTCTATTTGATTTTGCATATCATTATTATACCGTTCTAAGGTATCAATAACATAGGGTAAAATCATATCTAAATTATTGACATTAATGCTGTTTAACGCTCTAGATTTACTAGATACAAGCTCAATAATACCTAATAATTTTCCGTTTTTTATAACTGGAGCTAATATACAGCTATTGATTTCTAGTGACAATAAATGCATTCCTAGTTTTTTATTGTCTCTCTCTTGGGCAAACTGCTCCACATTAGAAATAATAAAAGGTTTGTTTTGATTTAGAATACTTTCTAATGAACATCCAAAAAGGGAATTATTGCAATCTACTTCTTGTAAATCTTGTAGTATAAAACTTCCAGTTGCATCATAAGGAGGTTTTACAAATTTTTGTTCCTCTTCATCAAACATGATAAATCCAACCTTTAAGTCGGGTATTTTAAAAATTGAACGAAAGATGCCTTCAAAATCTCCGGGATTTTCATTTGGTTCAGATTTTGTTTTTAAAAGATTGCTCTTTAAGTTTGATACAGCATTTTCAATTGTTGCATCAAATAAAGATACAATTCCAAAACCTTTCAGGATCCAACTTTCTTGTGGGAACTTTTGTTTCCACAGTGCCACATCATCAAAGTTATCCATTAACAAATCTATTTCGTTAACAGTGAGTGTTAGGGCATTTGCTGTAGGAATGATTTCCATAAAATCAGCATTATACAAAATACGATAATGTTTGATAATTCCATTTTTATCTGGAATGTCATAAAACAAAGGCTTATTGTAATCAAAATTTTGTTTGTAAAACGTATTTAAAATTAGAATACAACTCATGACGTAAAATTGATCTTCATTAAAATCGCTAATGGTCATGTCAAAAGGGGTGCCTGCGTTTTCTATTATTTTTTCAAACCGCTTGGAATAGTTAAATGTAAAATTTTGAAACGGAATGGTAACAGCTTTGATTTCGTTGTGTGTTAAAACTGTAGGGAATAAATCAGCTAATATATTTTCTAATAATTCTTTATTTTTAAAAATAATGTCAAAATCTTCAATACCTGTTTTAAACTCGGGAAAGGGTTCGATTTCTCGTAGCAATGCCTTGGCATAATTAGCTCTGTAATCTATAGGACTATTAGCAATCTCCTCCAGCCCATCAATGAGTTTATGAAATGAGATAAGAGTTTTGAATGGGGTTTCTTTGAAAAAATAGTGTGACATTTAGAACTCATTTTTGAATCAGTAAATTTAGGAATAAAGTAAGTTTCAAAGACTCGTTTTTTTTCCTTTTATTTCGCAAATAAAAAGGTCCGCAATTACGGTTGTAATGGCGGACCTTTAAATGTTATATTATGCTAGCATTAGGAGTTACTAACTTTTCTCTTCTTTGTTAAAATAAACAAGATAGTAATACATCTGTTTTTCTTCATCCCATCCTTTTTCTACAAATTTCTCTGCACTTTCAGGATTAATAAAATCCATTTTGATTTGGATGTGCGTATCTAAATTGATCACGTTTTTTATTGATTTTCGTGCATCAGACACCGCTGCATTCGCAATAGGGAAGGAGGTAACATCCTCTATACTGTATTTTTCTCCTTTATCGCTTTTGTAGTTTTTGAACTCAGGAATCAAATCTGGATTGTCTAAAACTTCATTCAAAAAGTTAGTTTCTTCAAACTGATCGTTTTTTGCAAAATAATTTACAGATCGGTTCATGAACATCACTTCTTCCTTTTTATCCTCAGCCGGAAAAACAACATCTTTAGCAAAATTTTGACAAAACTTCAAATATTTTTTAGTGATAAAGTTCTCGTCCTCAAAAGCATCTACTGATAAAAAATGCTCTAACCAGTATCTTGCATCGTAACGATTGCTATCAACAGTAAGAATTTTATAACCTTCTTCTTTCTTGTAATTAAAAATCAAACAACCTTTGTCAAGTTTGTTTAAACTTACCCCTTGTTGTAAAATCATTTCAAGTTGAGAAGCTTTCTCTTCAAATTGTAAAAAGTCGGCTTGTATTTCACTCTTAAAAATACCAATGGCATCTACCACATTATTATCAATGCTTAAATTGGTTAAATAAGTTACGTACACCTCACCGTTTTTAATATGTGGATGATTGGACTGCTCAAACAAATGCGTGGTGATTTTTTTTGAAACCTCGTGTACACTGTTCGGATTGTCAAATATCTCGGTGGCATATTTGAACATGTCATTGTAGTCTAAGTCAATTTCGTGTGCAAATTGGAAATAATTTTCCTCTTTTTCTCGAAAAGGTTTAAAGAAAAATTCTTTCATCAAAGGAACAATCTCATCATTTAGATTAAAGGGCTGCTCTGATAAAAAAATAGCTTCGTTTCTACTCTTGTTACCCACTCTATGAATGGATAAATTTTCGATATGGGTGTTAAATAAGTTGATCATTTTTTTCTTTAAGGTGCTAAGTGAAAAGTTGCTGAGTTACTAAGGTTTTAATCTCTCTCTTTATTTTATTGATGAACGAAACCAGCATTCGTTCAATCTCTCGACTATCTTCGTACATCGTATTAAATTCTTCTTCGTTTAAATAGTCGATGTTTTTTGCTATTTCTATTTGGGTTTGTAATTCAAATAATGATCCAATGGCTATATTTAAGAAACGTAAATATTCTTTACTACTCTCTCTTCCAAACCCTTCTGCAATATTGCTCGGAATTGAAACTGAGCTTCGTCTTATTTGTGATGTTAATGCAAATATTTCTTCTTTTGGAAATTTCTTGGTTGAATTATAAATTTTAGTTGTTAATGACATTGATTTTTGCCAAATCAGCAGGTTTCTAAAATTGCTCATGGTGTGAAAATATTAAATTTAATTCATGTAAGAACTTAGTACCTCAGAACCTTAAATTCTTAGAACCTTACTGTAAACTAATTCCAATTCTCTTCAAAACCAAAATCTTCAAAATTGTCATCACCTTCAAACATGTCTAGGTCATCATCATCTAAACCGTCTTCAAATTCATCATTGTAATCATCAGCATTGTCAGATTCAAAGTTTTTTTCCATCGCTTCATCTGGCATTTCTCCATGCGAAAAAATAGTTTCAGGATACGTATTTCCTACCACTTGATCTTCAATGGCTGCTAGCTCTACAAGGAATGTCCACATGTTAATGAAGTCATATACATATAGGATTTTTGTATTTTCTTTATCTAAAATGTCCGATAATATGTAGTCGCTCATGGTTTTTTGTTCGCCAGGAACATCGCCGGTATCAAACATCGGAATTTCTTCTTCTTGATTCCAAGTTTCATCACACGTATAAAAAGAAGCTACTTCCATTCCGTCAAAACCAAAGGAATTGAAAATAGCATTATGTAAATCCTCTAAAGTATCGTCTTCAAGTATTGCAATGTCTCTAAAGATATCTTCCTCGGCGTCTAGAATGACTCTAAATTTATAAACCATAATCGTTGTTTTTATTGAAAGGTCAAAGGTAAAATTTAATTTCAGTTTTCGATTTTAGTTTTTCGATTTGTTGATAAGATTTTTGTTTACTCTGCTATCTTGGTAGCCAAAGCAACCAGATGGGTACTTTTATTTTTTGGATAAAAACTACTTTTAGTACATGTAAAACCTATAGTTTTAAGGATTGGTTTTAATTCTATTGAAATTTTTAGCGTTAAGCCTCATAAAATTCTAAAGGTAAACCGTCAGGATCTGAAAGAAAGAAAAACTTTTTTAAAGTGTATTGATCTATTCTAATAGTTTCGCATTCAAGACCTTTTATTGTAAAATATACTCGTGTTGCTTCAATATCTTTTACTTCAAAGGCAATATGCCGTAATCCAGATGCCTCAGGCTGAGACGGTCGTTGAGGTGGATTTTTAAATGAAAACAATTCGAGTACAAAAACTCCGTTTAAGGCTAAGTCCAGTTTGTACGACTCCCTGTCTTCTCGATAGATTTCTTGTACCACAGTGAGTCCAAGAAGGGATGTGTAAAAATGTTTGGATTGCACATAGTCACTGCAAATTACAGCAACATGATGTATTTTTTGAAGTTGTAGCATGTGTGAAAGAAAAAAAGCCTAATCAAATGATTAGGCCTACGGATTATTTTACAGGATCAGAGCAGATACCAACAATTTCATGAAATATATCGTGGAGCCCCGTTATTGATTTTACTATTTCATCATCTGCACCTTTATTTGATATAAGTTGGTGTAAAGATTTACTTTTGGCTTGTAATCGATTTACTAATTCAGTAATGATTTCTGTTCTAAATTCTGCAGGAATATCAGTTTTTTGCACTTTCGTAGCTTTTGCTAATAACTCTGCTGAGCGTGCTTTTATAGGAGCCAATTTCCCCTCCTCGGCAGGATGAAAGGTCTCTGATAATACTCCGTGAAATTCTTTTATGGCAGGCCATTTATCAAAAGTAGATTGTGCTGATACTGAGTTTGCAACAACAATAAACGCCAATATTAAAAATGTTTTAAGATGTTTCATTATTTTTTATTTAAATTTTGGAAACAAAGATAACAAAAAAAATATTTTGAAGAATTCGTATTTTTTTATTTTTACTTATCATTTAATTTTCGTATCAATTTTGCAGGATTTCCCACCGCTAATGAGTGATCCGGAATATCTTTTGTCACAACAGATCCAGCACCTATAACACAACCATTTCCTATACGCACACCAGGACATATCACCGTATTGCCGCCTATCCAGCAATCATCGCCTATGCTTATTGGCAAAGCATTTTCTAGCGTTTTTCGCAGTTCAGCATCAAGCGGGTGCGTGGCGGTATACACTTGTACATTGGGTGCAAAAAACACATTCGAACCTATTACAACAGGAGCGCAATCCAGCACCACACAGTTTACGTTAAAGTATACGTTATCACCACACGTTATATTGTATCCATAATCACAATGAAAAGGAGGTTCAATATATAAATTAGAACCCGCATTAGGAATCAATTCCTGAATGATTTCGCGCGCTTTTTTAGTCACGCGGTACTCCGTTACATTTAGTCGGTGCAATAAATTTTTGGCCCTTCGGCGTTCTTTTATCAACACAGCATCACCAGATAAATAGTATTCTCCAGCAATCATTTTTTCTTTTTCCGTTTTTGGTTCCATCTTATGTTATTTATTTTGGGCATGCCCGATAGTCTCGTCCCAAAAAACGAGACTATCGGTCGGGCTATCCGCTACAATCTTTTATAGCCCTTTTTGCAACGGGCTTTAAAAGGATTTTCACTACTATCCCTAATGCAATTCTACTTGTTGCTGCTTGGAGAAATAGCAGATTAAAGAAAATAAACTTTCGGTTCAACACTGACTTTGAAAGTACAAAAATAGCTTTAAATTAAGACTAAAACTCACTATTTTTGCAAGCGGCTATTGTTTTTTGTTAGTGAATGTTATAGCTTGTCTGCCTTAAAGGATTCAACACGTTTTCATTGTTCGTTCCTCACGAAGAACGTATAGGAAATCTACTGTTGGCAGCAGTATTTATTTCTGTCAATTAAGTTCTATTTTGTTTTTGATTAAGTTTTTTAATTCCAAAGCTTCGGTCAGGTCAATTCCACTTGTCGCTATGATAGTGCTGTAGCCATATGAAAAGGTAATTTTGGTTTTATCAGTTATTCTTAATAATTGAAGCATTGCTATTGGTCCTTCGGATACTGTTTCGTTTTTAACGTCTATAGTTTTAACTTCTGAAAGTCTGTATGTTTTTGTTTTTGAGCAAAGTGGAGATAATTTACTTAATTTTAATTCGTCATTATTAATATTTATTTCTTGCACTCCTTTTAATTGCCACAGTAGCTCTTTAAGTGAAAAATAAGCTATAATTGAAGATAAAATAAAAATTGCAAATCTACCTATTAGGGGCAAATCGTCAATAAAAAATAAAGATTGAACAATGCCGTTTGTAAATTGAAGTGTTATAATTTATAAGAAAAATATTAAAACCCAACTTTTCCGTTTTGGAGTTAAAATTATAATTCCCGTTGTTGTCTCCACAATTGTTGAAGTCATCTTTTTAGGCTCTTCCATTTTGTATTTTAGTTTTTTAAAGTTGGCTATCCCATCTGTTTATCTTAAAACCTCTGTTTTTATACCAATTCTAATGTAAAAATAGTCGATTTAATTTAAAAGGAACATTTTGCAATACAAACTATCTTGTTGATATGTCCAAATAAAAGTGGACATTGAATCCTCTTGATATTCTTTCATAAAACTCCACAGTACATACTAGTGAATGGTTCTAGCTAGTCCGCCTCGGAGGATTCAACTAGAGTTTTATTTTTTGTTCGTTCACGATCACTCAGGTGTTCGTTCGCCATATCGAATATAAAGAAAATATTATAGTTGAAAAATACCCCTTTTTCTTTCCAATTTGGCTTTTAAAAAAGTTGACATTTTTTTTATTACAAATGCCAATATAAGTCCGGTAATTAAACCACTAATGAGACCGATACTTAAGCCTATAGTTATAGCTTTTGTTTCGTTCCACCAATGAAGCAATTTATTTAAAAACCAAAACGAACCAATTCCAATTATTCCAAATGCAAAAGTTGAGAATACGGTTACGAATGTCTTAAATCCTGAAGTAAATGATTTCTTATTTATTCCGACAATTACAGAAGTTGATATAGCGCCAACTAAAACAAAACCGAAAATAGCAAATAAGCATAATATTGCTATTAAAAGTGCAATTAGTAAGCTGATTAAAATAAATATAATTCCCAGAATAAGCATAACAAAAAGAAATATATTGAATTCGTTGTCTATTGGAGCTATGTTTTGTAAAAAAATATTTAGAGAATAATGCAAAGGATTAATTATTTAAATTTCAAAAATGTTCGTTTTTTTGCGCTATCAGCCCATGTCAGTTCGTCTTAAAACCTCTATTCTTGAATTAATTTCATTGTAAATATAGTCGATCTAAACTACAAAAAAATATCTTGCTGTAAAATCTACCTTGTTGCTACGTCACAATAAAAAGGACACTAATTCTTCTTATGATTCTCTCTCAAAACTTTACGATAACTCCATAGTTACTAACCGTAAACTATTCTAGCTTATTTGCTTTTTAGAATTTAACCGCTGTTTTATTGCATTGGTACTTTCGTCATCGTATTGGTGTTAATTAAAATCTAATAACATAAATAAAACCTAAGTGTTACCATGAGTTGTTATTTCTAATTAAAATTGATCCAGCATTTTTTATGTAATATCGAAACAAAATAATGAATAGAATAAAATAAATCCCAAGAATATAATAATATTCTCGTGAGAAAAGTAATGTTATAGCAACTATCAACATGGTTAAATTAAATATGCAAATTCTTACAAAGTGCCATGGCAATACACGTTGCAAACCATTTGAATAGTCGTTGATGATTTTAAAATCGTCCAAAATGAAAAGTATTGTAAAGTTTAAAATACTTAAGTATATATTTTTGAATCCTATTATGATGAAGAATTCAGCTAATGCAATATTCAAGATGTAGAATCCAATTTGCGCAAAAAATAACGTTTCTCTTTTAGAAAAATTGATACTTGATTGATAATATGGAATTTGTCGAATTGGAAGAATTGCAAGAAGTAGAAAACTTCTTAGCTTTTTATTTAGTACTTCGGCATATATATAAGTTAACAGATAATATACTATCAAAACTGAGGACAGTCTAATGGGTAAAATACCTAAAACATTTTCTTTTGTAATCCACTCTGCAACCCCATTATTAATAAGGTTGTGGAAGCCGTTAAAGATTGAAAAAAAACCAAAAAATAGTCCAAGTGCTAAAATTAGAGAGATAAACAAGTATTTTAAATATGCAAAGTTTATCTCTCTAAATCTCCAATTATCACTGTTTTTTTTAATAAATGCATTATTAAATAAAAGGAAAATAGTTATTGTTAGAGCGAGTGAAAAGTAAACGCCCTTGTTATAATTGTCAGCGTCTGTTAAGTCAAAAACTACCCAATCGAAAATATAAAGTCCTTTTTTAATATAATATTCATGTAAAATTAACATAAACTCAAAAACATATTTGAAAATTAAAAAACTAAGAACGAAAGAAATTAATCGGATCGTTAAGTACTTTACACTAGCAAAAAAGTTATCAATTCTTTCATTGTCGATGCTAAACCCTCGCAGCTGACGATATAATTCTTTTGAATTTGATAAAATTGTAAAGAATGCAAAAACAAAAGGTCCAAGTAGATAATAATACCAATATGACCATGCGATTTTAACGATAGCATTTTCAGCGTATTCTGCAACATTTATTATAAATTTGAAGTCAAATAAAATATATATGAACGATATGAAGCATGACAATTTAAGTAAAGTAAAGAGTGTTTTAATACTAAATAAGTAAACTAACCGTTCGAGAAATGTACCATAGTTTCGAATGTGGAATTCTGAATAAACTTCGATAAAACATATAGTGAAGGAAAGAAATGCAATAAAAGTAGTTAAAGTCATGTAATTCTATAATTAGGTACTTTCTGGAAATGTCAGTTTGTCTCAAAACCTCCATTTTTATTTTACGGTAAATATAGTTGATTTAAACTACAAAAAAATATCTTTCTGTAAAAATAACCTTGTTGATATATCCAAAAAAAGAGTTGTGCTTGTTTTTATTGTTCTCTCCATTAAGTCCAGTTTATTTGTGAAAACATTTTCAAGTATGCTATTAAACTCAAAAAATGGCAATAAAGTCTCATTCCGCTTTACTTTAAAAAAATTAAAAACCTCTTTTCGCTTTTGATTTTTAACAAATACTGACTTTCACTTTTTGTACTTCAAATTCTGTTTTTTTTTCTGCTCAAAAGAATAAATCACAACTCAGCATACATTTTCAACAGTTCAGTAAGGTTCTGTTTTCAAACCTTTTTTTCTCAGATACATTTGCTTCATAAAAACAAATAATTATGAAAACTTCAGTCACATTGTTATGCTTACTAGTTACAACACTTCTTTTTTCGCAAAGTACAATTTCTGGTAAAGTAGTAGATGAAAAAGGAAAACCCGTTGCGGGAGCAAACATTTTTATAGAAGGAACCTATGATGGCGCCACAAGTACTGAAACAGGTAGTTTTAGTTTTACAACCACAACAACTGGAATTCAAACTTTGGTAGTGAGTTTTTTGATTTATGAAACCTCAAAAACAGTAATTAATGTGGCTGCATTTGTTGATAAAACCATAAAACTAAAAGAAGGTGTAACAGCTCTTGATGCCGTTATTATTACCGCTGGAACATTAGAATCTGGAGACAAAGCAAGAGTTTCGGTTTTGAAACCTCTAGATATTGTAACCACAGCAGGTTCTGCAGGAAATATAATTGCAGCTTTGCAAACCTTGCCAGGAACACAAACGGTAGGCGAGGACGGACGATTGTTTGTTCGAGGTGGTGAGGCTAATGAAACCCAAACTTTTGTAGATGGGATTCTGGTAGCGCAACCGTATGGTGCAAGTACTAATAATTTACCTACTCGTGGCCGATTTTCTCCTTTTTTATTCAACGGAATATCATTTTCTACAGGTGGCTATTCAGCAGAATATGGTGAAGCTTTATCGAGTGTTCTTCTGCTAAACACTCAGGACGAGCCGGACCAAAACAAAACAGAAATTAGTTTGATGACAGTAGGATTGGGAATTGGGAATACCCAAAAATGGAAAAAAAGTTCGTTGAGTGTGAATTCAAATTACATTAATTTGGCACCATACCAAGCTGCGATTCCTCAAAACGTAGATTGGAACAGTCCTTTTCAATCCTTGTCTGGTGAAACGGTGTATCGCTATAATTTTAACAACGGAATTTTAAAAGTATATGCTGCTTTTGATGCTTCAAAATTTGATGTCAATCAGGAAAATATCAATGCTCCTGAGAAAATTAGAGTGGATTTAAACAACAATAATTTTTATTTCAATACGTCTTACAAAGGAGTTTTTGGAAATAACTGGCAGCTAACTTCTGGGTTGAGTTATGGATATAGCAATAATAAAATTAATTTGAATATTGATAAAGTGGCAAACGATGAAAATGCGGCCCATTTGAAATTCAAACTAAGAAAAAGTTTTTCAGAAAGGATCAAACTTTCCTTTGGGGCTGATTATTTTATGACGCAGTTCAACGAAGATTTTAGGGATAATTCAGGTTCGGTTTTCACCAACGGGTACAATTCGAACATAGCGGCTTTTTTTAGTGAGGTTGATGTTTTATTTTCAAAAAAATGGGCAGCAAAAGTAGGGTTAAGAGCCGCAAATAATGACTTACTAAATGAAACTACTATTGCACCCCGAATTTCATTTGCTTATAAAATGGCCAAAAACAGCCAGTTTTCATTTGCTTATGGCAATTTTACTCAAACTCCAAGCGCAGATTACGTCAAATATTCGAACAACAATCAGTTTGAAAGCGAAAAAGCATCGCATTACATCTTAAATTTTCAGTACAACAAAAACGGAAAAACATTTCGTGCCGAAACCTATTACAAAGAGTATAGCAATTTAGTGAAATTTGATACTGAAACACCCTTGTATAATTCGGCTTTCAATAATTCAGGTTTAGGATATGCAAAAGGATTGGACTTGTTTTGGAGAGACGGAAAATCAATTAATAACTTAGAATATTGGGTTTCCTATTCGTACATCGATACGGAGAGAGATTATAAAAATTTTAGCGCTCAAGTGACCCCAAGTTTTGTTGCCGATCACAGTTTGTCTATTGTTACAAAATATTTCATAACAAACTGGAAATCACAAATAGGCTTTACAAATTCCTACAGTTCATGTCGCCCGTACAACAACCCCAATGAAACAAAATTCATGAATGGAAAAACCAAAGTCTACAACAATTTGAGTTTCAACTGGGCCTATTTATTGAGTCCACAAAAGATTTTGTATTTCTCAGTTTCGAATGTTTTAGCTACTCAAAATGTTTTTGGGTACGAGTACGCCAAGAATCCAAACAGCGCTGGAATTTACAACAGAAGAGAGATTACTCCCACAGCAGACCGTTTTTTCTTTGTCGGTTTCTTTTGGACCATTAGCAACGATAAAAAAGACAATCAGTTAAGGAATTTATAAATACAGTCATAATGTCCTAAAGTCAAAGGTATAAAGTCCTAATAGATACATACGTTTGTTACTTTAAGACTTTCGACTAAAATTAATACAACTCATCCATTAAATTCTACAGTTCGGTAGGAATCAATTTTTAAGCTGTTAAAAGCAATCTACTTTTGAAGTGTAATTAAAAACAAAGCGTTTCAAACATCATATCAAATAATCTTAAAATCAAAAATCATGAAAACAACAATGAACCAAAATCCAATTAAAACAACTAAAGTTATGACTAAAATTATTGTTACCATCGTATTGTTTATCAGTTCCTATGTATCGGCTCAAGGCCAATTTGAGCAAGGTATGGGCAAAGCACTTCAATTATGGGGTGAAGGAAAAAGTACCGAAGCATCGGCTTTATTTGAAAGAATTGCTGCTGCCGAAAAATCAAGCTGGTTGCCTAATTATTATGTGGCACTGGTAAATACAAATGCTGCTTTTGGCACAAAGGAAAAAGAGCAAGTAAGTTTATTGCTTGATAAAGCTCAAAAAGCCCTTGATGTTGAAATGGATAAAAACCCTAATAACGCAGAGTTGCTTGTGGTTCAAGCCATGATTCATACCGCCTGGATTGCATTTGACCCCATGACAAACGGACAAAAATTAGCTGGACCCGTAATGGAATTGTATGGAAAAGCAAAGGCCATTGCTCCTGAAAACCCAAGAGTTGTGTTTTGTAAAGCCGAATTTGAAATAGGCGGAGCGAAATTTTGGGGAACCGATACCAAACCAATGTGTGCGCAAATTGAAAAAGCTATTGGACTTTTTGCTACTTTTAAACCTGAAACAGTTTTTTCTCCTTCTTGGGGATTAGAGAGAGCTCAAATTGCTCAAAAAAATTGCAAATAAACAACATCAATTGACGTTGCTGAATCTGGCTTGATACAAAACAATACTTAAAATGAACATACTTTATAAACAATTGCAAAAAGTAATTAAACTCACCGTGTTGATATTTGTTATTATGCAAATCATCAACATAGTCATGGGGAGCACTGTAAAACTAGATCACCATTTAGTAACCCAGTTCTTGTTTACCGCCCTGTATACGTTTTCACTTTATGCGGCAAATGCGGTTTTGTTTGTAAAATTAGACTCTTATTTTACGGATCGTTTTTCAATTAAGAGATTAGTGGCAGGGTTCATAGGTTCCTTTTTAGTATCGTTGCTGGTTATTTTCTTGATGCATGTTTTTGAAGTTGTAGTTTTCGAAAATCAAACATTTGAATACTTTTTGGCAAACGAAAAACCGTCAAAATATGTATTTGCAATCATTATTACTTTTTTCATCACGCTTTCGGTTCACGCGATTTCGTTTTACAAAGCGTACAATGAGAATAAAGTTAAAGAACAAAAAATTATTGCTGGTACAGCCAATGCCAAATTCGAAAGTTTAAAAAATCAAATTGATCCTCATTTTTTATTCAATAGTTTGAATGTTTTGAGTTCACTCATAGAGGAAAATCCTGAAAATGCACAGCGTTTTACAACCTCTTTATCTAAAATTTATCGATATGTTTTAGAACAAAAAGACAAAGAATTAGTAAGTGTAGCCGAGGAATTGGCTTTTGCCAAAACGTATATGAATTTATTGAAAATGCGTTTCGAGAACAGCATCACCTTTCATTTACCAACTGATTTTGATAATTTAGAAGCAAAAGTAGTACCATTATCTTTACAGTTATTACTCGAAAACACCATCAAGCACAACGTAGTAAGTGAGAATAAACCATTGCAAATTACCATATTCATTCAGGATAATTACTTGGTAGTTCAAAATAATTTGCAAAAAAAAGAAGTATTACAAGACCGTCAAGGAGTAGGATTGCAAAACATTGTAAGCCGATATGCCTTGCTATCAAAAAGAAAAGTTTTAGTAGAACAAACGGAAACAGACTTTAAAGTACTGATTCCGATTTTAACCAAACAAATAGCCGCTATGGAAATTAACACAATTAGCAACGAAAATTTAGCCTACGCAAGAGCTAAAGAAAGAGTAGAAAGATTAAAAGGATTTTATGGGAACTTAATTTCGTATTGTATCGTGATCCCTGTTTTGATTATTATTAACCTGAGTTCGCCACATCCTTTTCAATGGTTTTGGTTTCCGCTTTTGGGCTGGGGAATGGGATTAACGTTTCACGCACTCGAGACCTTTGGTTACGGCAAAAATTGGGAAGAACAAAAAGTTCAAGAAATTTTAAACAAAAACAAAACAAACAAATGGAACTAAATAAACCAAACAATAGCGAATTTGAGCAATATCAAATCGCTAAAAAGCAAGTTGAAGAGTTAAAAGGGTTTTATTCGCACCTTGCTTCATTTGTACTTGTAAACGGAATTCTAATCTTGATTAATTTTAGATATTCTCCAAACCATATATTTTTTCTTTGGACCTTTGGAAGTTGGGGTATTGGACTTTTATTTCACGCCATCAGAGTTTTCAATTGGCTTCCATTTTTTGGACGGAATTGGGAAGAAAGAAAAATAAAACAATACATACAAGAAGAAAATAATAAAACAAATACCTACGAATAATCATGACAACAACTGATCAATTAGCATACGATAATGCACTTAAAAGAGTTCGAAAAATTAAGGGGTTTTATACGCACCTTATTGTTTACATCGTTATAAACGTAATGATTATAGTGTTGAACACGCAAAACCTTAAAACTGGCGAAAGCTATTTTCAATGGAATAATTTTGCCACTGCCTTATTTTGGGGAATTGGATTAGCGTCTCATGGTTTATCTGTGTTTTTACCTGCAATCGTTTTAGGGCGAAACTGGGAAGAACGCAAAATAAAAGAGCTGATGGAAAAAGAGAAAAATAATAAATGGGAGTGAAGCAAGCATTCACCCTTAGTCTCAACTAAATAAAGATCCCAAACGATTCAAGTAACAAATTATCAAATGCAAATGACAACAATAATTATAGAAGACGAGAAACCAGCTGCCAGATTACTACAAAGAAAACTAGAGAAATTGAGTTTACAAGTTGAGGTAATGCTTCATTCTGTGGAGGAAGCTTTGGAGTGGTTTTCGAACAATGAACATCCCGATTTGATTTTTCTGGATATTCAACTATCGGATGGATTGTCATTTGAAATTTTCGAAAAAGTTGAAATTAAAAGCGCCGTAATTTTTACAACAGCTTATGATGAATATGCTTTGAGAGCTTTTAAATTGAATAGTATTGACTACTTGTTGAAACCCATTGATGAAGATGATTTAGAAGTGGCTGTTGCCAAATTTAAATCGCTTTTACCTAAACAGGAATTAGCTGTTCAAAACCTCGCTATTGATTTTGAACAAATCAAAAAGATGCTGGCTAACCCTTTCGAAAAAAACTATAAAAAGCGTTTTACGGTAAAAATAGGCCAACATTTAAAAGTGATTTCTATAGATGAAATTGAATGTTTGTTTAGCGAAAATAAGGGAACCTACATTCACACGCAGGATAACAGAAATTATTTAATTGATGGCACATTAGAAAACCTAGAACAAGAATTGGACCCAAAAGATTTTTTTAGAATTAGCAGAAAGTTCATAATTCCCATGAAGGCAATCAAGGAAATTGTACTTTATAGCAACTCCAGATTGAAAGTTATTTTGCCTACATATAAAGAAGATGAAGTTATTGTAAGCCGCGAAAAAGTAGGCGATTTTAAAACGTGGATAGGGTAGTTTTTTTGTAGTCCAAAAAAAGTGTTTCTGTTGCTGTTTTTTAAAAAAATTAAATCAAGATTTTTTTAAAAAGCAGCAACAGAAACACTTGTTCATGTAATCAAAAACTAGTCAAGTAAAGATTTAATTTCTTTTTCTGTCTTGCCTAATTTTTGTTGTAATTTACCCCACATCACATTTTCTTTGCCTTCTTCATACAATAAATCATCTTCGGTAAGATCGGCAAATTTCTGTTTCAGTTTTCCTTTTAACTCATTCCAAGTACCCTTAATTTCATTTGAATTTGGCATAATATCTAATTTTAAAATTACTATTTGTTATTCACAAATTTGGTAAAATTAAGCTGTTTGAATGTTATACAATTCTTTAAATGTATTGTATAATTCCAATAGCTAATAGTATTTAATACTTGCTGCCAAAATGCGTTGAATTGAAATAAGTTGTTAAATTATAGCTGTAGGTATTTTGTTTTAAAACAATGGTAATGTGATTTTTAATAAATGCATATAGATATTGTCTATAGTGGGTTTATGCCTTAAAAACAAGTTTTCTAATACCTATTAATACCAAAATAAATGCAGTGTAAAAGATAAAGAAAGGAATAATATACTCTATGCAATCAAGAGCAAGTAAAGTAGCAATAATTAACAATTGAAAACCTAATCCGTAAATAGAAAGCAAGGTCATATACCAGTTTGGAAATGTTTTTACTTTGTATGCATCAGGATCAAGTGCATGAATAATTTTATCAAACACACCGTAAACGATTGTGTAAATAGCAAATAAAATATCAACTGATTTTTGTGTTTCTCCTGGTAAAGCTCGTGGAGATTTATTTTCAAATATTTTGCTAGTAGTATCTCCTCCTACAGATTTTGTTCGTAAAATAACATAGTAATAATTGTATAAAGTACCTTGTAGTTGAACACCAATAAAGGCAAAAATCGTAGGAATTAAAGTGGTTTTAGAAACATAGCAAATGGTCATTAAAAACAAAAAATTTAATACAATATCAAACACGCTGTCAAGATATCTACCCGTGTAAGAAGGTGTTTTTTTTAACCTGGCAAGCTCGCCATCGGCTGCATCAATTCCTGACTTTAGGATTAAGAAAAACGCAGCCCAAAAGTAATGTCCTTGCAAAATACTATAAATGGCTAATAGTCCTGAAATGCCAAAAAGGACCGTAACATGAATGGGAGTGAAGCGCGTATCTTTTAATTGGTTGGCAAGAAATTTTCCAAAAAATCTCCCGTAATCTGATAAATCTAAAAATTTATCTTGAGCTGCAAGTTTAGACATTTTAATAATTAGTAAGCAAAAAAAGATGTGACAATATAGTCAAGAACGGATTTTAAAGTTGTTTTTTTCTTTGTGAATATGACTCTAAAACCAAATAAAACTGAATCCCGAAAAGTAGGGTTGCTAAAACAATATGAATAGTTTGTGTGCCAAAAGGAAAATCAAAATAATACATTGCAATGCCCGAAATAATTTCAAAAGCAAGCAGGAACATGACCCATTTTAATTTGTTTGCATTTAAATTTAGTTTGCTATTCATATAGAACAAATAAGCATTTATAGCCAGCACAAGTATCGAAAAAGATCTGTGAACGTAAAATATAACAGTTGGATTTTGGAGCCACATGACCTCTGGAGCTCCTGTTTTTGAAATAATATCTACTTGTTCTCTAACATCTGTACCCAATACAATTTGAACAAGAGTAAGAACTAGTGCTAAGAGTAAAAAGGTATTAAATTTGGTATTAAAAGTAACAGTTTTGTTATTTGTTTTCACGCTGTAAATAACCACAAGTTGAATGGCTAGGATTAACAAAGCAGCGAGCATGTGTGTGGTAATTTTATACGGACTAAGTACAGAATCTACGACCGTTTTTCCTAGCCAAGCCTGAAATGCCATAAGAACGCACACAATAAAGGATAAATAAATAAGACTATTTTGTTTTTTTCTATAACCAAAGGAGAGAACCAGTGTTACTATACAAGCTATGCCCGCTAACGCCCCTAGGAGGCGGTTGATGTATTCAACCCAAGTATGAATGGGATTAAAAATTGCATAATCGTGTTTTTGATAAGGTGTCCAATTAGATGTTTCAAAATTTTCTTTAGCAACAAAATCCTCCTTAGTAACTAATAATGATTCTTCTTTTATAATTACTTGGCCTTTATTGTACTCTTTTTTCGGTGTAAACAAAAGCTCTTTTTGGTCTGTTGGCGGAATGTAATAACCAAAGCATTTAGGCCAGTCAGGACAGCCCATTCCAGAGTCAGTCAATCGAACAAAGGCACCTGCAAAGATGACTAGATAAACTAAAACGAGAGCTGTTTTTGCTGATTTTAAAAAGTATTTTTGCACAAGAATTGTATTTTTTTTGTAAAATTATCTCATTTCATTGGAGTAAACGAATACACAATAGTTAAACTTTGACTAAACCTAATTTAGTTGCTTTTTTTAGCATAAAGTCAAAAGCTGCATCGTACTCATTTGGGATTTCACCCTCAAGAATTGCTTCTTTTATGGCTTCTTTTATGAGGCCAATTTCCCTTGATGGTTTTATATTAAAATGCTCCATAATTTCTTCTCCAGTAATAGGAGGTTGAAAATTACGTACTTGATCACGCTCTTCTACTTCCACAATTTTTTTTCGAACTATTTCAAAATTTTTGTGGTACTTTTTAAATTTGTTTGGGTTTTTTGTTGTGATATCCGCTTCGCACAGTGTCATTAAGTTTTCTACGTCTTCACCAGCATCAAACACCAGACGGCGCACCGCACTATCAGTTACAGTATCTTGTGAAAGAACAATAGGTCTAGAACTCATCATGACCATTTTTTGAACAAATTTCATTTTATGGTTTAATGGCATGTGCAAACGCTCAAATATTTTTTTAGCCATTTTCCCTCCCAGGAATTCATGTCCGTGAAATGTCCAACCTTGTTTTTTATTAAAACGTTTTGTTGGAGCTTTTCCTATATCGTGCAACAACGCAGACCAGCGGAGCCAAACGTCATCCGTGTTGGGACAAATATTGTCAACCACTTCCAGCGTGTGGTAGAAATTATTTTTGTGGGTGTGACCTTCTATTTCTTCAACTTGATTCAAAGCCGTTAACTCGGGAATAATAATATCCAAAAGTCCTGTTTTGAACAAATGTAAAAATCCGATTGAAGGTTGATCTGTTGAAAGTATTTTATTCAATTCATCCACGATGCGCTCTCCAGAAATAATTTTGATTCGCTCTGCGTTCTTTGTAATGGATTGAAACGAATTTTCTTCTATATCAAAGCCCAATTGGTTCGCAAAACGAATGCCTCTCAACATACGCAACGGATCATCAGAAAAAGTAATATCTGGATCCAACGGTGTTTTAATTATTTTGTTTTTTAAATCTTCGAGTCCGTTAAAGGGGTCTAGTAATTCTCCAAAATTCTTTTCGCCTAAGGATAAAGCCAAAGCATTTATAGTGAAGTCACGACGATTTTGGTCGTCTTCAAGTGTTCCGTTTTCAACAATAGGATTTCTACTATCAGACTGATAGGATTCTTTTCTGGCACCCACAAACTCAATTTCGGTGTCTTCAAAGCGCAACATTGCTGTTCCGTAAGTTTTGAAAACCTGAACCTTTGGCTTATTTGGAAGTAATTGAGATACTTTTAAAGCCAACTCAATTCCGCTGCCCACTGCAACAATATCTATGTCTTTTTTAAAGTCTCTCTTCAAAAGTAAATCTCTAACAAAACCACCAATTACATAACTATCTACGTTAAGTTCTTGAGAAGCTTGAGAGATGACTTTGAAAATTTTATTATTTAAGGCTTCTTTATATGAAGTTTTAATGCTCATTTTAAAAATGTTTAAAGTCTAAAGTCTAAAGTTGTTAAACTGAAAACTAGAAACTGAATACTGCAAACTATTTTCGAATCACTTTCACCTGGGAATCGTTCGTCAGTTTTATAATTGTCGAAGGTTTACCGGCGATTTTTTCGCGATGCAAATTTACAACATAGTCTACACCTTTTATAATTTCTGGACTAATATCTTTGAAAGCAATAGGAGTAGGTTGTCCAGAGATATTCGCTGATGTTGAAACCAGTGGCTTTCTCATCTTTTCCATTAATTTGAAGCAAAAAGGCTCTTTTACAATGCGGATTCCCAATGAGTTGTCTCCCGAAACTAAATTTGGAGCTACATTTCTTGGTTTGTCTAAGATTATGGTGGTAGGTTTTTCGGATAGATCAATAATTTGCCAGGCTACTTCAGGAATATCCTTAAAAACATTGTACATCATTTTTTCTCCGTTCATCAAAACAATCATGCTTTGTGTCTCAGCTCTTTGTTTGAGTTTGTATATTTTGGCAACAGCTTCTGGATTTGTGGCGTCACAACCTATGCCCCAAACGGTGTCTGTAGGATAAAGGATAATTCCGCCATCTTTAATAATTTCGAAAGCGTTATGTATTTCTTCGTTAAGATTTTCCATTTTTATTTAAAATATGAGTGACAATTTTATACTTTGCAAAGGAACGAATAAAAATTATTATTATACTATAGGTCTCTTCCGCTATTGTATTATAAGTATAACATCATAAAAGGAAATATAAGATTTTCATAAATATAAAACTACTTGGTTAAAATTTTTTGATGTTGATTTAGTAAAATATGTATGGTATTTAATAAAATGTTTACACAGCTTTTTTTAGTTATTATGATAATTTTTAGTAATAGTGATTGAATATTCTCAAGTAGATTAGTTTTTATTAGTTTAAATAGGTATCTTTTTGTTATTTATTAAAATTGTTTTTTTGCTAAATAAAACTACATTTGCGTAATTATAAAGGCCAATGCTTGTGTGTATTTAATGCAAAATTATAATGATAAAGGATTCGTAAATATTGGCTCGGGCAAAGAAATTTCTATTTCTGATTTAGCCTTTTTAATAAAGGATATTGTTGGTTTTAAAGGTAATGTTGTCTTTGATGTTACAAAGCCTGACGATACACCTAGAAAACTTACTGATGCGACTAAATTAAATAGTTTGGGTTGAGATATTCTATCGAACTTAGAGAAGGAATAACGAAAGTTTATAATGAGAAATTTTAATTTAATTCAGATTTAATTTTTAAGATGAGTAAAATATCGATAATTACGGTTAATTATAATGAAAAGGAAGACTTAGAGAAAACAATTAAAAGTGTTATAAATCAATCTTGGAAAGATTTTGAATTTATTATAATAGACGGAGGAAGTACAGATGGTAGTAAGGATGTTATAAAAAAATATCAAGATAAAATTTCATTTTGGGTTAGTGAACCTGATGCAGGAATTTACAATGCCATGAACAAAGGAATAAGAGTCTCTAAAGGGGAGTTTGTTATTTTTATGAATGGAGGTGATTGTTTTAGTGACGACTCTGTTTTAGAGGAGATTACACCAATGTTGAATGATGAGTTTGATGTTTATTATGGGGATAATTATAATTCTAGGCATGAACAGCATAAAAAAATAATAAAATATCCTGAAAAATTAGATTTCACTTTTTTTTATTACCGGACTATAAGTCACCAATCTACTTTTATAAGAAAAAAGCTTTTTGACGAGCATTTTTATTATAATGAAAATTTTAAAGTCTCTTCAGACTGGGAATTTTTTGTATATACACATTGCTATAAAAATGTGCCATATAAATATTTAAATAAAGTGGTTTCTGTTTTTGATTGTAATGGGATTTCTTATGATCCAAAATTTGCAAAAATAATTCAAGAGGAAAGAAATCAAACATATCAAAAATATTTCTCTGCTTTTATAAGTCAATATGAAAATAAAATGGATTTTAATTCCAAAAGATTTCAGCATTTTTTACACATCAAGCAACATAAAATTACATGGTTAATTTTAAAAGGAGTGATGAACTTATTGCTATTATTTATTCCTAAGTTAAAGAAAGAATACTAAAATGAGGTCTTTATTTTTATAAAATGACAGGTCTTTTTTGTGTTATATTAGTATTGACTATCTACGTTTAATTTTAATTTAAGATAAAAAGAACAATAAATTTAATGTTTTATTAACTTAGAAAGGATTAAGTTTATTTACGTTAAAGTTTATTTATTTTCTTTTACAATTCCATTTTCGCACCAAAAAGAAGATGTTGACTTATTCTTTTCTAATATAGCATTATTTTGTCCAATGTTATTTTTATCTTGCTCATTATGATGTAGATGATATTGAATTCCTGCTAATCTTAATTTTTTTAAACCAACTCCTTTTTTTATTAGTCGGGAGGCAATTTCTGAGTCTTCTCTTCCCCAAGTGGTAAACTGTTCGTCATAGCCGTTAACTTCAAGCAAATCTTTTCTCCAAAAACTCATGTTACACCCTCTAACTTTGAATATTAATTTTTCAATAGGTTCAGTTTTCGAGTCAATAAAATAATTTACTAAAGGAAAATATACGGCATTGAATCTGTTTTTTATTTTTTTTGAAAAAGGATTAAAAAAAATAGTTTCATTTTTTAACGTTTTGATCGTAGTTTCCTTTGAGAGTAATACCCGAGGTCCAGTTAAAAAACTGTTTTTCTTGGCATTTTTTATGTGATCTTTAATATAATTTTTGTGCAAAATAACGTCGCCATCAACTTGTATGATGTATTCAAATTTTGCATTTGCTATGGCTTTGTTTCTTATTTTGGCAAGTCGAAAACCTTGATCTTCATGCCAAATATGAACAATATTTAGTTTTGATTTTTTGCTAAAGGCCGAAATTAAGTTTTTTGTTTCCTCTCTGGATCCATCATCTGCAATCAGGATTTCATTTGGTAAAACAGATTGGTTTTCAATACTTTTCAATACTAAAAGTAGTGCTTCAGGCCAGTTGTAGGTAGCTATTATTAATGAAACTGTCATTTTATTATAATTCGTTAATTCCGTTGGTAGCTTTTTTTTTATTGCTTGAAATCACTTCTTGAATTAAATCATTATGTGCAACTTCATTTTCTCGTGCGCGTTCGGGATGATAGATATGGTTAACAAAACCGTAATGTTTCATTTTAATTTTGTAAACCGAGTTGTTTATCAATCGAGTTGCAAATTCTTCATCTTCATGTCCCCAACCGATAAGATTATTTTCATAACCATTTATTTTTAAAGCATCTTCTCTCCAATAGGCCATATTGCAGCCCAGCATTTTTCTAGAATTTTGCTGAGGTGTTGCAAGTAGTTTAGCAATATAATAGTTTCTAAATCCGTTAAAACGATTTTTGATATCACTATTAAACAGTGAAAAGTGTATTGATTTTGTTTCTAATAGTTTTTGAGACAAACTAATTCCCATTCTTGTTCTGCTGCCTCTAACAAAATGTTCTTTCTTAGCAAATTTAAGATGATCTTTTATGAAATTTTTGTCTAAAATAAGATCTCCATCAACTTGAATGACGTATTCAAACTGTGCTTTCTTTATTGCTTTGTTTCTAATTTTTGCCAATTGAAAACCATTGTCCTCCTGCCAAACGTGATGTAATGGCACAGGGAATTTTTTTTGGAAAAAGGCAACAACATCTCGAGTTCGTTCATAGGAACCATCATCAGCTATTATAACTTCGTTTGGGAGTACTTTTTGATATAATACACTTGACAAACATAAATAAAGCGCGCTTTCCCAGTTGTAGGTTGAAATAATTAAGCTGATTGTAGGTTGTGGCATATTTTAAATTAAACTCTAGTAAAACACCATCAATTACATTATTGTACCGTGTTTTTTTTATTGTTATTAAAGCAAATGTAATTTTAATTTTTAGATAATCAAATCTCTCTGGAATGTCTTTTTTGTATAGAATTGATCTTTTAAGATAAGAATTGAACTTGCTTGAGCACTATTAATTTATGAAAGTACTGCGTTTTCTTGATTTAAGTTCGAGTTCAAAAACATTTGAACTCAACAAGAAAAATAATTTATACATTCGGTAATACATTTCAGTTTAATATATTTGTCAAATGGACGAAGAATTACAAACAATCATTAAAAACTTTTCTCAAACAGGAACAATTTTCTTTGGAGGGAAACGTAATACGATAAAAACGTTTAGTTACAATGGAGAAATTATTAATATTAAATCATTTAAAATACCCATTATTTTAAATGGTTTTATTTATAAATATTTTCGAAAGTCAAAGGCCAAACGGTCATTTAAAAATGCTTCTATTTTAACTAAAAAAGGCATTGGTACACCAAAACCTATTGCTTACAAGGAAAATTTTAAAGGTATTTTATTACGGGATAGTTATTATGTATCCGAACATTTAAATCACGATTTTACTTTTGAAAGTATTTTTCATGATCTCCCTCATTTAGACAAAGATAAAATGTTGCGAGGTATTGCTCAGTTTACGTTTAAATTGCATGAAGAAGGAATAGAATTTTTAGATCATTCACAAGCAAATACTCTTGTAAAAGTTGATGCTAATGGCAATTATAACTTTTATTTGGTTGATTTAAATAGGATGAAATTTCATACTACAATGTCATTTGAAAAAAGAATGCGTAATATGCATAAACTTACACCAGATGAACAAATGATTCAGGTTATTAGTAATGAATATGCCAAGCTTTATGTGCAGCCAGAAGAAAAGGTATTTTCTACAATGATGCAATACACAAAAGAGTTTTACACCCATTTTTACAAAAAACAAGCTTTAAAAAAGCGACTCAAATTTTGGAAAAAATAATTTTATTTTCCTTTTATAGTGCTATCAAATGAACCAAAAGATATCTGTTTTTATCATTACTCTTAACGAGAATCAAAACATTGCAAGGTGTTTAGAAAAGTTGTTTTGGGCTGATGAAATTATAATAGTAGACTCAGGAAGTAGCGATGAAACTGTTGAAATAGGGTTGTTGTACAACGCAAAAATCATTTTTCATAAGTTTGAGAATTTTGGTAAACAAAAACAATTTGCATTGGCACAAACCAAAAACGATTGGGTGTTATCTATTGATGCTGATGAGGTTCTCTCAGATTCACTTGTAAACGAAATTCAAAATACGGTTTTTACCTCTAAATTTGTAGGGTATACAATACCTAGAACACATGTTTTTTTAGGTAAAGTTTTTAAGTTTGGAACTGAGAATAAACGTCCTGTACTTCGCTTATTTAATAAAAAAAACGGTTCTTTTATTGAAAATAAAGTACATGAAACTGTAATTGTAGAGGGAAAAACTACGAGTTATGAAAACGAAATGCTGCATTACACTAGTGAGGATGTGCCAAAAGGTATCAGTAAATGTGTGAATTATGCTTTGTTAAGTGGAGAGTTTATGTTTGAAAAAGGTAAAAGAACATATTTTATCAAACTACTTTTCAAATTTCCTCTTGAATTTATTAAAGTATATTTATTTAACAGAAATTTTTTAAACGGTTACCAAGGATTCGTATGGAGTATGTTTTCAGCACTTGGAAGTTTTTTGAAATATGTAAAACTGTGGGAATTACAACGTAAATCTATTCATTCTCCAGCTCCTGGTATACATTCATAACTTGACGAGCTATATTTTCATCATTAAATTTTTGCACAAATTCAAAACCTTTTTCTATCATATTTTTACGAAGCTGGTTGTCTACCAATAATTTTTGAATGGCATTTTCAAGATCTATTGCATTTGTAGGGTCAATATATACGGAATTGGGTCCGCCTGCTTCTGGGAAAACCCCACCTTGAGTTGTAATTACTGGAGTTTTTGAATATAATGCTTCAATAATAGGGATTCCAAAGCCTTCATATAAAGAGGGATAAACAAAAATCTTAGCTTGTTGATACAGTATAGCCAGCTCTTCAAGAGTTAGTCCTTTCAAGAAGATTACTTTTTGTTCTAAATTGTGTTTCTTGATGTAACTTTTTACTTCAATGGCATAATCGGTCTCTTTACCTACAATTACTAAACAAGTATCTATATTATGGAGTGTTTTAACAGCTATTAAAATATTTTTTCTAGTTTCAATAGTACCCACGTTAAGAATAAATTCTTTTGGCAGATTGTATTTTGATACAACCTTTTTTTTATCGCTCTCAGTGAATTCCTTTTTGAAAATAGCGTGGCATCCTTGGTAAATTACCTTTATTTTTTCGGGATCAATTTTTAAAAACTCAACAATATCATCTTTTGTTTGTTCACTAATTGCAATAACCACATCTGCTTGATGCGCAGCTTTGTTGAATTTATAAAAGTGAATTTTGCGATCAAAAAAGGAATATAAATTGGGGAATTTTACAAAAATGAGATCGTGAATGGTAACCACGCTTTTTATATTAGCGTAGTTTAGTCCAGACGGGATTTCACCAGATAAACCATGAAAAATCGTAATGCCATCTTTTGTTAAATCCTTTACAACTCCTTTTTGTCTCCATAAATTATAAAATTTTTGGTAAAAAGGAGACTGAGGTTTTTTCTCGACAACATTGATGTTATTAGTTTCAAATAATGTTTGTGATGCCTTTTTTGGGTTGTACAAGGCATAAGTATTATCAGGATAATATTGGCTTAGTAAGCGTATCAAATCACGACTATAGTTACCAAGTCCTGTTTTGTTATGAAAGATTCTTTTTGCTTCAAAGCCAATATTCATCTGATATTTATTTAAACTGCTACGTCATATTCACGTAAAGCATTATTTAATGATGTTTTTAAATCTGTTGATGGTTTGCGGGTTCCAATAATTAGGGCACAAGGCACTTGAAAATCTCCTGCAGGAAATGATTTTGTATAACTTCCTGGAATTACTACAGAACGAGCTGGAACGTATCCTTTCATTTCAACTGGAGTTTCTCCAGTTACATCAATAATTTTAGTAGATGCGGTTAGGCACACATTAGCACCAAGAACGGCTTCTTTCCCAACATGCACACCCTCAACTACAATACAACGAGAGCCAATAAAAGCCCCATCTTCTATGATTACTGGAGCTGCTTGTAATGGCTCAAGTACACCACCTATTCCTACACCACCACTTAAGTGAACGTTTTTACCAATTTGAGCACAACTTCCTACTGTAGCCCAGGTATCTACCATAGTTCCCTCGTCAACATAAGCGCCAATATTCACATAACTAGGCATCAAAATTACACCGCTTGAAATGTAAGCTCCATAACGCGCTACAGCATTTGGTACTACACGAATTCCTTTTTCGGCATAGTTTCTTTTTAATAGCATTTTGTCATGGTATTCAAAAATACCAGATTCCCAGGTTTCCATTTTTTGAATAGGGAAGTACATTACCACTGCTTTCTTTACCCATTCGTTTACTTGCCATCCATCGCCAAGAGGTTCTGCAACACGTAATTTCCCTGAGTCTAAAAGTTCTATAACTTCTCTAATAGCATCTGTTGTTGGGGTTTCTTGTAACAAGGCACGATTTTCCCAAGCTTGCTCTATAATTGTTTGTAATGTATTCATCTTTTTAATGATTTTTGGGCAAAGATAGGATTTTTAGCCAAAAGCAAAACAGTTAAAAACAGACTAAAATGTTACAGATCTAACTTTAATTCGGGGTGTTATTTGATGATAATTTTTAATATGAGGTTAGTTTTTAAAGGTGTTTTGGATTTGAATTTTAGTTATGATAACTGTTTTTTAAGTATGATATTCAAAATTCGTACCTTTGAAAAAAAATATAATGCCAAGAATACTCGCTATTGATTACGGACTAAAAAGAACAGGAATTGCAGTTACTGATGAAATGCAAATTATTGCATCAGGTTTGACAACAGTGGCTTCTAGTACTGCAATCGCTTTTTTAAAAGATTATTTTGTTAAAGAAAAAGTAGAAGCCGTTCTAATAGGAGAGCCTAAACAAATGAATGGACTACCCTCTGAAAGTGCTTCCATTGTCAAGGGATTTGTGACTCATTTTACCAATCATTTTCCGGATATGAAAGTCATTCGCGTAGACGAACGATTTACATCCAAAATGGCTTTTCAGTCCATGATTGATAACGGAATGAGCAAAAAACAGCGTCAAAATAAAGCTCTTATTGATGAAATTGCAGCAACTATAATGTTACAAGATTACTTAAATAGAAAATCTTTTTAAGGTTCAAGAGAATATGTTGACTTTTTGAAAAAAATCTTTGAAAAATGTAACTTTTTGGTTCAGTTTTATACTTTTTTTTGGAATTTAATAATTTATCTTTGCATTTTAAAATCTTATTATGCCTGATACAACGATACGTACCCACAGTGAAGTAGTTCTAATAGGAGCTGGAATTATGAGCGCCACTCTAGGTTTAATTTTAAAAGAGTTGCAGCCTGATATTACAATTGAAATATACGAACGATTAGATATGGCAGCTGCCGAAAGTTCTGATGCATGGAATAATGCAGGAACAGGTCATTCCGCTTTTTGTGAGCTAAATTACACTCCAGAGGGCGAAGATGGTATTATTAATCCAAACAAAGCGATAAGTATTGCTGAATCTTTTGAAGTTTCAAGACAATTTTGGGCTTACTTGGTTCAAGAAAATAAAGTTCCCTCTCCTGAAAAATTTATCAAAAGTATTCCACATCTAAGTTTTGTTTGGGGCGAAAAAAATATAGAATACCTTAAAAAAAGATTTGAAGCCTTGCATGCCAATCCTCTTTTTAAGGAAATGATTTTTAGCGAAGATTTTTCTGAATTAAAGAAATGGATGCCTCTAGTAATGGAGGGTAGAAACGAGACCGATAAAGTTGCAGCTACTACAATGGCAATTGGTACTGATGTGAATTTTGGAGAGTTAACTCGAAGTATTTTTAATTACCTTACTAGTCTAGATGGTGTTACGATTCATTTTAATCATGAAGTTCTAAAGCTAAGACAGAGAGAGGATAAATCTTGGAGAATTAAAATAAAGGATTTGGCTAGCGGCCAAATACGTAAAGCGTACACTAAGTTTGTTTTTATTGGAGCTGGTGGAGGTTCTCTTCCTTTACTTGAAAAAGCGGATGTTCCAGAAGGAAAAGGATATGGAGGTTTTCCAGTAAGTGGACAATGGTTGAAATGTACCAACCCTGACGTAATTGCAAAGCATCAAGCTAAAGTATATGGTAAAGCAAGTGTAGGTGCGCCGCCTATGTCTGTACCACATATTGATTCAAGAGTTATTAATGGAGAAAAACAATTGCTTTTTGGACCATTTGCAGGTTTCTCAACTCGGTTTTTAAAAAATGGTTCTTATTCTGATTTGCCTTTGTCTATAAAGACAGATAATATTATACCTATGATTGCAGCGGGTATCAAAAATATACCGCTTACTAAGTATCTGATAGAACAAGTGCGTCAATCTCAAAAAGACAGAATCAATGCATTACGAGAGTATGTGCCAGGTGCACGATCCAAAGATTGGGTACTAGAACGTGCAGGTCAGCGTGTTCAAGTTATTAAAAAAGACGAGAAGGAAGGTGGAATACTTGAATTTGGTACCGAAGTAATTACAACTGCAGATGGAACATTATCGGTATTATTAGGGGCTTCGCCAGGGGCATCTACTGCTGTATCTATTATGATTGACTTGATTAGTAGGTGTTTTGTAAACGAATATAAAACTCAAGAATGGCAAGATAAACTTAAGGTTATGGTGCCGTCTTTTGGACAAAAATTAAATGAAAACCCTGAACTATTAAAAGAAGTTCGTGAAAATACGGCCAAGGTATTGAAGTTAAATTAATATTTAGGCGATTCATATTTATAAAAAAACGCTAGAGCATATTTCATGTTATAGCGTTTTTTTTAGCTAATACTCTTTAATGTTTGTGTGGTTTGAACTATTTTTTCAGATAAGTTAATCAGCCACATGAGTTGTTCTATAACTAGTTGCGCCTCTTGCATAACCGAGTAAAAATCCGTTTCAATGCTGCTTGTATGTATGTTGATTTCTCTTTGTTGAATGTTTTTTAGTTCTGTGAATCGTAGTTTTAATTCGTTTACAGATGCAGATTGATTTGCTGGATTTTTACCATTCAAAGTTTCGATAGCATTTTCTAAATTTTGAATTCCTGTATTTACTACTACATTAAATGATTCTGATGCTGCAGTAGTTTTGTGGGATTGAATATAAGTGCCCAATGAAGCTATCGAGGAAAGTAAAGAGTGGTTTAAAACGGCTAATTCATACACTTGTTCTAAGTGTAGTTGTTTTGTTTTGGGTTCTTGAACCATTCTTTGATAAGAAGCCATTAGATTGCCTATTTCTATAAATGCATTTTTTCGAGCTAGTTTGTAGGATGTTGAAAGCGTACCTTTGGTATTGTAATAAATAGAAATTTCTTTTAAATAGTTTTGGTTGGCAAGTACTGCCTTTTTAATCGTTGCGGGAGCGCTTAAAAATTCCCAAGTAGGCCATAAAAAGTAATTGGCCACAGCTGCCAATAAAGCTCCTACAAGAGTATCTACAATTCTATACTGTACAAGTTCATTCACGTTTGGAGTTAGAATTCCGTAAATAAAAACCACATACATAGTGACAAATGTAGCCCCGATTTTATAATTAGTTTGTGAAAATGCAAACCCAAGCAGCATACATAATACAGAAAACATGCTAATTATAAAATTATCTTTAATAAAATATAGGATTCCAAAAGCAATAATTCCACCAAGGATAGTTCCAGTTATTCGTTGAAACGTGCGTTCTTTAGTTAAACCATATCCGGGTTTCATAATCACAATAATGGTTAACAAAATCCAATAAGCGTTTTGAAAAGGGAAGTAGTTTCCTAGTGCTAATCCTATTATTAAGGTAACTGTTATTCGTAATGAATGCCTAAATATGGATGATGAAAAACTGAGGTTTTCAATTAATGTTGTCCATGGGTAATGTTGAGGGGTTAAAAATTTCTCGATGTCCTTATTAAGACCTTTGTATTCAAGTGTGTTATAATCTCTTGTAAAAGCATGTTCAATAGTTTTTATTTTATCTACTTGCTTGTCAGCATACTGTAACATGGTGGTTAACATAAAAACTCCTTCGGCTGCTTGTTGTTTACCAAGTGTTATCTCGTATTGAGTGATAACAATTTGCAAGGCATTTATGTCTTCCCAAAAGGAAAGTTTATCGAGTTGTGTTTTTTCTTTTTTAATACTTTTTGAAAAATTCTTGAGGCTTGACGCCAAATGGTAAGCCAATTTTTGATAGGTAGCTAAAACTTTTGGATGATCATCAAATTTATCGTGTAGTTTTTCATGATCAAATGCTGTTGATAAAGCCAATTCAAGAATTTCTACTAGGCAAATAAAGACAACAAGCATTTTTCTATTTGCAGCAGAGGAGCCATTAATGCTATGATTGGGTATTAATACTTCTCTTATATTCTGATGAATGACATTGAGTTCTACCTGTAAATGAAGCTGCTTTTCGGTAATTGCTTTTCGATCTGCGTTTAAGGACCACAAATCACCCCTAAGTTTTAAATATTTCGCGGTATGTTTCATACATTCCTGTATTTGCAGTTCTAAATACCTATTTGGTTTTAGATAATGAAATACAAGGGAGACTATCAAATAAAAAATCCCACCAGCAAAAATTAAAAGCGCGTGAAAAAACATGGGCCAACCCGATGTTGTATTAGAAAATGCTAATGCCAGAGCTACCAAGCAAGAAAAAGATAACATACTAGCCCTTTGACCATAGACAGATACAATTGCAATAGAAAAAATTAATAAAGTAATTATGGGGTAGAAAAAGACTTTATAAGGAAAAAATATATTGACAAAAAGTGTAATAATAGAGGTTGATATTGCTGTAAGCACTATGCCATACATTTTTTGGTTTAAGCTACTTGCTATGTCACTAGGATATGCAAATATGGCTCCCAGTGCCAGTACAAAACCTATATTAAACATCTCAAAATAAGTAAAAACAACTACAGGGATTACTGCTGCAATAGTAACTTTAAGAGCGTTTGTAAAGGAAGCCGTGTCTATAAATTTTTGAATCTGTGTAAGCATATCTTTAGGTTGTTACAAAGATAAGATTTGAAAAAGTTATAAGCGTTATAAACAGCGTACTTCTGTCTAAAAGATTTAATTTATTTTAAAAATTGATAGTATAATATTCATTGTTTATTTTTTACTATTTTTGCAAACTGAATAAAAAAGCTGGATACCATATTTTTTAGCTGCTAATTTTAACACTGTACAATGATTTTACCAATTATAGCTTACGGCGATCCCGTTTTAAGAAAAACAGGAGAACTTGTTACTGCAGATTTTCCTAATTTAAAGGAAATCATTTCAAATATGTATGAAACCATGTATAATGCTCATGGTGTGGGTCTTGCAGCTCCTCAGGTAGGTCTTGCTTTACGCATATTTGTAATAGATACAACTCCTTTTAGCGATGACGATGAACTAGATTCTACAGAGCAAAATAAATTGAAAGGGTTTAAAAAAACTTTTATCAATGCTAGAATGGTAAAAGAAGAAGGGGAATTATGGAGTTTTAATGAAGGATGCTTAAGTATTCCTGATGTAAGAGAGGATGTTTACAGAAATCCAACTATTACATTAGAGTATTGCGAAGAAGATTTTGTAATGAAAACGGAAGTATTTGACGGACTCATAGCCCGCGTAATTCAACATGAATACGATCATATTGAAGGCGTTTTATTTACGGATAAAATTTCGTCTTTAAAAAAACGATTGATTCAAAAGAAATTAAAAAACATATTAGAAGGGAAAACTTTTCAAGAGTACCGAATGAAATTTTTCGGAAAAAAGGGAAGATAAGTCAAGCTAAGAAAAGCGTGGTACAATTTTTGGGTACCCCAAATAAAATTAATTAATCCAATTTTCAATAACAATTACACGAACCATGAATTTAGAAAAAATATTAGCCATTTCAGGAAAACCAGGTTTATACATTTTGAAAGTACAAACTAGATCAGGATTTGTGGCTGAGTCATTAGCTGATGGAAAAAAAATTACAGTAAACTTAAAAAGTAATGTAAGCTTACTTTCTGAAATTTCGATTTATACTTACGAAGGTGAAAAACCATTATCTGAAATCATGCAAACTATTGCAGATAAAGAAAATAAAGATGAAGCCTTATCTCATAAAGCTGAAAACGCAAAATTAATGGAGTATTTCAAAATTATTTTACCTAATTATGATGAAGATAGAGTATACCCATCTGATATTAAAAAAATATTAAACTGGTACGGAATTTTACAATCAAAAGGATTGCTTAATGATGATGCTCCAGCTAATGCCGAAGAGCCAAGCGCACCAGCAGTTGAAGAGGCAATTGAAGAAGTTGCAGAAAAACCAGCTAAAAAAGCAAAAGCTAAAAAAGAATAACAAAAGCTTTAAAATATTTAATCCCATTCAGGACGTTCTTGAATGGGATTTTTTTATTTTTACCAAAACAATATTGATGAATACAAGAGCCGCACAACTACAAGCATTTGACAGACTACTTACTATAATGGATGATTTGAGGGAAAAATGTCCTTGGGATCAAAAACAAACCATGCAATCCTTGCGACATCTTACCATTGAAGAAACCTATGAACTTGGTGATGCTATTTTAGATAATGATTTAAGTGAAGTGAAGAAGGAATTGGGAGATCTCTTGTTGCACATTGTTTTTTATGCTAAAATAGGAAGTGAAACTAGTGATTTTGATATTGCTGATGTGTGCCATGAAATTTCAGATAAATTGATACACCGTCATCCCCACATTTATAGTGATACAATAGTGAAGGACGAAGAAGAAGTGAAGCAAAATTGGGAGAAATTAAAACTTAAAGAAGGTAAGAAATCTGTTTTGGAAGGAGTTCCTAAAAGTTTGCCGGCCTTGGTCAAAGCCAGTCGCATTCAGGATAAAGTGAAAGGAGTAGGATTTGATTGGGAAGAGACGCATCAAGTTTGGGATAAAGTGCAAGAGGAATTAGAGGAGCTACAAGTTGAAGTGCAAGCAGGAGATCAGGATAAGATAGAAGCAGAGTTTGGTGATGTTTTGTTTTCAATGATTAATTACGCCCGATTTTTGAATGTTAATCCCGAAGATGCCTTGGAACGAACCAATAAAAAATTCATTAAACGATTTCAATATTTAGAAAGTAAAGCTTCAGAGTTAGGAAAACCTTTAATGGATATGACATTGGCTGAAATGGATATTTTTTGGGAAGAAGCGAAAAGATTGTAGTTGTCAGTTTGCAGTATTCAGTATCTTGTAATCAATATTTAGAGTTTAAAGTATAGTTTTAGAATAATTTATAATTACCAATGTCAGAAAATAAAACCGAGTTAAAACGTTCTTTAGGATTGATAGATGCAACGAGTTTAGTTGCAGGTTCCATGATAGGATCAGGTATTTTTATTGTAACATCTGCTATGGCCAGAGATATAGGATCGGCGGCTTGGTTGCTAGTGATCTGGATTGTTACAGGCTTAATTACCGTTGCAGCAGCTTTAAGTTATGGCGAGTTAGCAGGGATGATGCCTAATGCAGGTGGTCAATTTGTGTATATTCAGCGTGCATACGGTAGGCTTGTTTCCTTTTTATATGGCTGGACTGTTTTTACGGTAATTCAAACAGGAGTTATTGCAGCTATAGCAGTAACCTTTGCAAATTATGCAGCTATTTTTTTTCCGGTTTTAGATGAAACGCTATTTTCTGTAGGATCGAGTTTTGTTTTTTCGTACCAAAAAGTTTTAGCCATTTTCAGTATTGTTTTACTTACTTATATCAATACCAAAGGTGTTCAAAGTGGTAAAATGGTTCAACTTGTTTTTACTTCGGCAAAATTAATTGCGCTGTTTGCCTTGATTATTTTAGGATTGTATGTAGGGTTAAAAACGGATATTTTATCGGATAATTTTGCAAACATGTGGGACGCTAGCAAAACGGTAGTTAACCTAGATGGAACTGTAACTGTTACAAAACTTGTGGGGACAGCGCTTTTAGGAGCTGCGGGTGCTACTATTATAAACTCTTTGTTTTCTAGTGATGCTTGGAATAATGTTACTTTCATAGCAGGTGAAATTAAAGATCCTAAAAAAAATATACCTCGCAGTTTATTTCTTGGAACAGTAATAGTAACTGTGGTTTATGTGTTGGCTAATGTGGCTTATTTAGCGTTACTGCCTATGCAAGGTTCGCCTAGCGCAAGTGATGCACTGAGCAACGGAATCATGTTTGCTAATAATGATAGAGTAGGTGCGGCAGCAGCAAGTATGATATTGGGAAATGTAAGTGTCTTTGTTATGGCAGGATTAATTATGGTGTCTACTTTTGGTTGTAATAGCGGATTAATCCTCTCTGGTGGAAGATTGTTTTTTGCAATGGCAAAGGATGGTTTGTTTTTTAAACAAGCCACCGAATTAAATAAAAATCAAGTTCCAGCCAAAGCTTTGTGGGTACAGTGTATTTGGGCTTGTGTGTTGTGTATTTCGGGAAAATTTGGAGACTTATTAACGTATGCTACTTTTGCATCCTTATTGTTCTATATCTTGACTATTTTAGGGGTTTTTATCCTGAGAAAAAAAGAACCTCATGCTGATAGACCTTATAAGGCATTTGGGTACCCCTTTGTTCCTGCTCTTTATATTGTAGTCACGGTGGCTATTTGCCTTACCTTATTAATTTATGACACGTTTAATACTGGACTAGGATTAGCTATTGTTGCATTAGGAATCCCAGTTTATTATTTTGCAATGCCTAAAAAACAGTAATCTGGAAGTAATTATTCAGCTAGTTTTTTGAGTTTTGAAAGGTCTAATAAAACTATTTTTTTTCCAATAAGTTCAATGAGCCTTAGCTTTTTAAAGTCAGAAAGTAGTCTAATGCAACTTTCTGTTGCAGTGCCTATCATGCTAGCTAAATCATCTCTAGAAAGTTGAACTTTTAGGGAAGCATCCTCATTTGTTCCAAAAGTATCATGCAAATACAGTAATGTTTCGGCAAGTCTTTCTTTGACTGTTTTTTGAGCTAGGTTAACCATTTGATCATCGGCTTCTTTTAGATCGCCGCAAATAGTTTTCATCACATTCATAGAGAACTTGTTGTTTTTGTCAAAATATCCCATCACTTCTGATTTTGGAATAAAACAAACCTGCATATCTTCAAGAGCTACTGCACTTAAATTCACGGGTTCCTCACTTATCATAGATCTTTGTCCTAGTAATTCACCTTTGGTTACCAGTTTTACAATATGGTCTTTTCCATTGGCGCTAAGCTTGATGAGTTTGCAAACACCATCTTTAATACAGTAAATTCCGTTTACAGTATCTCCTTCCTTAAATATTATTTCTCCTTTTTTTACAATATGAGATGTTTTACAATCAGATAATTGCACGAGCTCTTGCTTGGTAAGGGCTTTCAAGGAACTGAATTCGCGCACGATACATTGTTCGCATTTACTCATGAGTTGGGTATTTTATTTTACAAATCTAGCCTTTTATTATGATAAATATCATATTTTAATTTACATTCGTTTAGGTACTTTGCTTCAGGAAAAATGAGCAAAGTTATGGAGAAAAACAACTGTTTCCATTGTGGATTAGATGTCATAAAAGCGGAAGAAATAATTTTTGGGGGTAAAAAATTTTGTTGTTCAGGTTGTAGAACTGTGTATGAAATTTTCAATCAAAATGATCTAACAAGCTATTATGATTTTGAGAAATCACCTGGAGCAACACCGCAAAATACAAATGGTAAATATGATTTTTTAGACAATGAAAGTATTGTATCAAAACTATTGGAATTCAAAGAAAATGAAACTACAATTATTTCACTTAACATACCACACATACATTGTAGCTCGTGTATTTGGATTCTGGAAAATTTACAACGTCTTCAAAAAGGCATAAGCACTTCACAGGTAAATTTTCCCGAAAAACGAGTACGCATCACCTTTAACTCTGCTACGGTATCTGTCAAAGAAATTGTTTTAATGCTTAGTTCTATAGGCTATGAGCCTTATATAAGTTTAGAAAACTACGAATCTGGGAAAACGGTTGTTGAAAGAAGTTTGACCTACAAACTGGGTGTTGCTTTCTTCTGTTTTGGAAATATTATGTTGCTTTCTTTTCCAGAATATTTTGAAGTTAAGGAGTATTGGCTGGACCACTATCGAGGTTTTTTTAGATGGTTAATATTTGCTTTATCGCTGCCTAGTTTTTTCTACTCGGCAAGCGGTTATTATGTGTCTGCTTACAAAAGTATTAAAACCAAAATGCTCAATATTGATATCCCTATTGCCTTAGGAATCATTGTCATGTTTGTGCGCAGTACTTTTGATATTATAATGGATTATGGTTCTGGTTTTTTTGATAGTTTGACAGGACTTATCTTTTTTATGCTCCTTGGAAAAATGTTCCAAATAAAAACGTACAGTTTTTTGAGTTTTGAAAGAGATTTCAAATCTTATTTCCCTATTGCAATAACTAAAATTAATCCTGACGGAACGGAATTGAGTATTCCTATTTATGATGTAGAAAAAGGAAATAGATTGCTGATTAGAAACCAAGAACTCATTCCCGTGGATGGTATATTACTGTCTGAAAAAGCAGAGATAGACTATAGTTTTGTTACCGGAGAAGCAGTGCCCATTGTAAAGCATTCTGGAGACAAAGTTTTTGCCGGAGGGAAACAAATTGGGAAGATGATAGAAATGGAAGTTTTGCAAACCGTCTCTCAAAGTTATTTAACGCAGCTGTGGAGTAATGATGTGTTCCAGAAAAATGTGGAGCAAAAACACAAAACAATTACTGACAAAATCAGTCGATATTTTACTCCTATATTATTGTTAATTGCTTTTATAGGGTTTGGATATTGGATTTTTATTAATGCCAATACTGCTTTTAATGTTTTTACAGCTGTTCTTATTGTAGCATGTCCTTGCGCGCTTGCATTGACTGCTCCATTTACTTTTGGAAATGTGTTGCGAATCTTGGGAAAACAAAAATTTTACCTTAAAAATGCATTGGTTATAGAACAATTAGCCAAAGTAGACACCATAGTTTTTGACAAAACAGGAACAATAACTACCAATAAAAAATCTAAAATAACGTATGTGCCACCTAGCGAAATAATTGGGATGGGAGTTCAAGAGAGCACAATTAATTCAGAAACCAGTACACTAATAAAAAATGCGCTACGAGGTTCAAATCACCCATTGAGCAGAATGTTATATGATTTTTTACCTGAAACCAAATTGATTAAAGTTGAGAATTTTGAAGAACAAGCTGGTAAAGGTATTCAGGCTCAAATTGCTGGAAGTAATATAAAAATTGGTTCACGAGATTTTGTTCTTCATACAAATTTAGAGACGGATAATAAAGGTTTTGATAGTGAAGTTGAACTTGAAAATACTGTTGTGTACATTACTATTAACGAAGTTTATTATGGAAAATATATATTCATGAATCAGTATAGAGATGGTTTAGCGAAACTGTTTCAAGATTTGAGTAAGAAGTACGAAATTAAAATTTTATCAGGAGATAATGATGGAGAAAGAGCTACTCTTGAAGCTCTTTTGCCGAAAGGCACAGCATTAATTTTTAATCAAAAACCAGAACAAAAACTAGAGTTCATCAAAGCATTACAGGCCGAGGGTAAGAATGTGATGATGGTAGGTGACGGACTTAATGATGCGGGTGCATTGGCGCAAAGCCATATCGGAATATCTATTTCAGAGAATGTGAATGTATTTTCGCCGGCTTGTGATGCTATTTTAGATGCCGAAGAGTTTCAAAAACTAAATTTCTTTTTACAGTACTCTAAAGATGCTATTACCACCATTAAAATGAGCTTTTTAGTGTCATTACTGTATAATGTAGTGGGATTAGGATTTGCCATTACAGGAAATTTATTACCACTTGTAGCGGCTATTATTATGCCATTGAGTACCATAACTATAGTCAGTTTTGTTACGGTAATGAGTAATTATTATGCTAAAAGAAAACACTAGTTCATTAAATATTTACAAAGTTCACATTTCATTAACAAATGTTTCAAGTATGATAAATGTCATATTTTACGTGAATGCATCCCAGTAACTTTGTTGAAATAAAAATACAATATGAGTGTCATTTATCTTTTAATATCCATCAGTATTCTAGTTGCTATAGGTTTTTTTATAGCATTTATTAGAGCAGTCAAAACAGGACAATATGATGATGATTATACTCCCTCTGTTCGAATGCTATTTGAGGATGAGTTAATTCAAAAAGAAACAAAAAATAAGGAGGAGCCTTTAAAAATAGAAAATCTAGAAACTCAAAAAAATAATCAATAAACAACTTTCAAAATAATTACAAATATGGAAATGCAGCAGTTTTATTATGACAACAAAATTGTAAAAAAATTCATTTACGCCACAATAGTTTTTGGGGTAGTAGGAATGTTAGTGGGACTTATTCTTGCTTTTATGTTTCTATTCCCAAATATCACCGATGGAGTTTCGTGGTTGAGTTTTGGTCGATTGAGACCATTACATACTAATGCTGTTATTTTTGCCTTTGTAGGGAATTCTATGTTTGCAGGTATTTATTACTCTATGCAGCGCCTTTTAAAAGCAAGAATGTTTAATGATTTTTTAAGCAATCTGCATTTCTGGGGATGGCAATTAATTATTGTTGCGGCGGCTATTTCCTTACCATTAGGATACAGCACATCTAAGGAATATGCGGAGCTAGAATGGCCTATAGACATTGCAATTGCCTTGATCTGGGTTGTTTTTGGGATCAATATGATTGGTACAATTCTAAAACGTAGGGAACGCCATTTATATGTTGCCATTTGGTTTTATTTGGCCACTTTTGTAACAGTTGCAGTTTTACATATCTTTAATAGTTTGGCATTGCCAGTTTCTGGTTTAAAAAGTTATTCTGTTTATGCGGGTGTTCAAGATGCACTAGTTCAATGGTGGTATGGTCATAATGCGGTTGCTTTTTTCTTAACCACACCTTTTTTAGGTTTGATGTATTATTTTATTCCAAAGGCGGCTAACCGTCCGGTATATTCGTATCGCCTTTCAATTATTCACTTTTGGTCGCTGATTTTTATTTATATCTGGGCAGGTCCACACCATTTATTATATTCGGCATTGCCTAACTGGGCACAAAATTTAGGTGTTGCTTTCTCAATCATGTTAATTGCTCCATCTTGGGGAGGAATGATCAACGGACTTTTAACGCTAAGAGGAGTTTGGGATAAGGTAAGAGTAGAACCTGTTTTAAAGTTTTTTGTAGTAGCAATTACCGGGTATGGAATGGCCACTTTTGAAGGTCCGATGTTGTCTCTTAAAAATGTTAATGCTATTGCACATTATACAGACTGGATTATTGCACACGTTCACGTAGGCGCACTTGCTTGGAATGGTTTTATGGCATTTGGTATGATTTATTGGTTAGTTCCTAGAATGACCAAGAGTAATTTGTACTCTACAAAATTGGCTAATTTTCATTTTTGGATAGGAACGCTGGGAATTATCTTATATACTGTACCAATGTATGTTGCGGGATTTTTACAGGCATCAATGTGGAAACAATTTAACCCTGATGGAACATTAACCTATGGTAATTTTCTAGAAACGGTTACTCAAATCATGCCTATGTATTGGATGAGAGCCATTGGAGGAACGATGTACTTGGTAGGAATGTTTGTATTAGTGTATAACATTTGGCAAACGGTTCGATTTGGATCAAAAGTAGAAGACGAACACGCCGAAGCTCCTGCGTTACTAAAAATAAGTTCAAGTAGAGTTAAGGGAGAAAAATTCCACCCTTGGTTAGAGCGCAAGCCTATTCAATTGACTATTTTGGCAACAGTAGCTATCTTAATAGGTGGTGTGATTCAAATTGTACCTACTATAATGGTAAAGTCTAATATTCCTACGATTACGAGCGTAAAACCATATTCTCCACTTGAACTAGAGGGACGCGATTTATATATCCGTGAGGGTTGTGTAGGTTGTCACTCTCAATCGGTACGACCATTTAGAAGCGAGGTTGAACGTTACGGACCTCAATCAAAAGCTGGAGAATTTGTATACGATCATCCATTTTTATGGGGATCAAAACGTACTGGACCCGATTTATTAAGAGTAGGTGGAAAGTACAATGACAACTGGCATTTCAATCACTTTTGGAATCCACAAAGTATATCTGCTGGTTCTATCATGCCGGGTTACAAATGGCTCTTTGATAATAAACCGATGGACATTTCCATGACACAAAAGAAAATGGAGGTTATGTCTACACTAGGAGTTCCTTACACTCCTGCGCAAATTGCTGGTGGACTGGATGATTTACGCAAACAAGCCATTGCTATCGAAGAGAGTTTAAAGAACGACCCTGATTTTGTAAAAAGCTACGAAGAAAGTAAGAAAAAAGCCGAAGCAAGAGGTGAAAAATTTGTGCCAATGAACGAGAGAGAAATAGTGGCTTTAATAGCTTATATGCAACGTTTGGGTACTGATATTAAAGTAAAAAAATAGTAGTTATGTTTGAACAAATTAAACACAATATGGAGACCATTGATGGTGTAGCCATATATCCTATTCTGTCTTTATTAATTTTCTTTTTCTTTTTTGTAGGTCTAGGTCTTTGGGTTTTCTCTTATAAAAAAGAAAAGATTCAAGAGTTAAGCCAGATGCCATTGAGCGATAATTAATTGTAGTATTTAAACTAGTTAGAATGAAAAATAATTTTCCTGTATACGTTAGAGTTCCTGTAATTTTCTTTACTGTTTTTATGGTAATGGAGTATTTCATTGACTCAGGAGATCGACCTGCATTTATAAAATTCCCAATGGTCACCGTGTTTTTATTAGTATTTCTTTTTTTATTGATTGCAGTAGAAATTACTTGGAAAGCTGTTAATACCATTACATACCAATTATTGACGCAAGATCAAAAAGAAGCTTTGCTTAAAAAACAAAACATCCGTTTTCAAGATCAGGTATGGTATAAAAATCTACTTGCAAAAGTAACTAAAGCGCAGCCTCTTGATTATGAAGGACAGTTGTTATTGGATCATGATTATGACGGCATCAAGGAACTTGATAATAATTTGCCGCCTTGGTGGGTGTATTTGTTTTATGCGTGTATACTTTTTGGAGTAGTTTACATGGTGCGATATGAACTATTAGGATCAGATAATCAAGAAATGGAACTTCAAAAGGAAGTGGCTCAAGCCAAAATTGAGATTGCAGAATACATGAAAACTGCTCCAGACTTGATGGATGAAAAAAAGGTAACCTTATTGACAGAACAAGCAGATTTAGCTGCTGGAAAGGAAATTTTTATTACGAATTGTGCAGTTTGTCATAGAGCTGACGCTGGTGGTCAAATAGGACCAAATTTAACCGATGAGCAATGGATTTTGGGCGGTGGTATAAAGAATGTTTTTCACACACTGGTAAATGGAGGAAGAGACGGAAAAGGAATGATATCCTGGAAAGGGACCTTAAAACCAAAAGAAATGCAAAAAGTGGCTAGTTATATCTTGTCCTTGAGAGGCAGTAACCCACCTGATGCAAAAGCATCTGAAGGGGAGGTATGGGTTGAAGAAAGTGCAGTAGTCGCTGCTAAATAATTTTCATCCTGGGACTGGTGTTTGAACATCTGTTCCAAGTTTTGTAAACTCGTTTTTATAAATTAAAATAATGTCAAATTCATCAGACGAAGCGTTTAGAGACACCATAGGAACTATTGACGAAGAGGGGAATAGAAAATTTATCTATCCTAAAAAACCTTCCGGGAAGTTGTATGAATACCGTAAATGGGTAAGCTATTTGTTATTAATAGTCTTAGTAGCAAATCCATTTGTTAAAGTGAATGGCAACCAGTTCATGATGTTCAACATTCTAGAACGCAGGTTTACTATTTTTGGATTTCCTTTTTGGCCACAAGATTTTTATCTGTTTGTTCTTTTTATGATTATCGGAATTGTTTTCGTTATTCTTTTTACGGTTATTTTTGGACGTATTTTTTGCGGATGGATTTGCCCCCAAACTATTTTTCTCGAAATGGTTTTCCGAAGAATTGAATATTGGATAGAGGGAGATAGAGGCGCTCAAATTCGTTTGCATAAACAGGAATGGAACGCTGAGAAGATTAGAAAGAAAGGGCTAAAATGGTTCCTTTTTTTGATAATATCATTTTTTATTGCCAATGTTTTTTTGGCCTATCTCATCAGCAGTGATGCCCTTTATAAAATGATTGAGGAGGGACCACGTAACCACATCAGCACCTTAGTTTCATTAGGTATTTTTACTGGTGTGTTCTATTTTATATTTGCTTGGTTTAGAGAACAAGTTTGTATTATAGCGTGTCCTTACGGTAGGTTACAAGGTGTTTTATTAGATGATAAATCCATAAATGTAGCTTATGATTTTGTTCGAGGTGAAAAAACCGCTGGCAGAGCAAAATTCAATAAGCAGGAGGATAGGAGTGCCATCGGAAAAGGAGACTGTATCGACTGTAAACAATGCGTAAATGTTTGCCCCACAGGAATTGATATTAGAAATGGAACGCAATTAGAATGCATCAATTGTACAGCTTGTATTGATGAATGCAATACTATTATGGATAATGTGGGATTGCCTCAAGGTCTTATTAGATACGCATCTGAAGAGGAAATTGAGAAAGAAAAAAAGTTCAAATTCACCAGTAGAATGAAAGGGTATTCAGCCGTTTTATTCATTTTAACGGGAGTCTTAATTGGCTTGTTGTTCCTTCGTACTGATGTTGAGGCTGTGATTCTAAGGTTGCCAGGGCAATTGTTTCAACACAAAGGGGACAATATAAGTAATGTGTACACTTTTAAGGTGATCAATAAAACTAGTAAAGATCTTGACAGCGTTCATTTTAAATTGGTCGGCATCAAAGGAAGTTTGAAAATTGTAGGGATCCAATACTTAAAAGTGTCTAAGCAAAGCATGGACAGCGGAACACTTTTTATAGAAATCAATCAAAATATTTTAGAAACCGATAAAACAAATCTAAAAATTGAAGTTTACAACGGCAATGATAAAATAGAAACTACAACCACCAGTTTTTTAAGTCCGCGTAGTTTCAATTAAATAGTATAAAAATAAAGGAACATGAAAATAAATTGGGGAACAGGAATAGTAATTGCTTTTGGATTGTTTATGACATTCATTTTGTTTTTTGTATTTACGGTACAGTCTGATTCTAAATATGATAATGAATTGGTGGTAGAGGAGTATTACAAGCATGATGCTCATTTTGCTGAGGAGATGACTCGCATTCAAAATGCTGCTGATTTGGCTCAAAGGCCAATTATAAACAACAATGCCAACGGAATAGAAGTGGAATTTCCTAAGACTTTTGAAACCAGTAAAATAAAAGGGAAAGTGTCTCTATACAGGCCGTCTAATAAAAAATTAGATTTTGAAATTCCTATTTCATTTTCTAATGCTACAACTTTGCTCATTCCTAAAAAAAGTTTAGCAGGCGGCCGTTGGGACATTAATATGGAATGGCAATACAACGGAAAATCATATTTGTCAAAGGAAACGGTTTACGTGAGGTAAGTACTAGAAATCATTTCAACAAAATATTCTTCATTATTTCTTAGATCAATAAGAATACAACATGTTTTACACAGCAATTATATTTGGTTTATTAAGCAGTTTTCATTGCATTGGGATGTGTGGTCCTATTGCTATGATGTTACCTGTAGACAGGAATAACTCCTCAAAAAGAGTTTTACAAATAATCACGTATCATTTGGGTAGAATTTCAGCTTATGGCACTATAGGATTTGTATTTGGTTTAGTGGGCAAAGGTTTTTTTATGGCTGGAATACAGCAGCAACTTTCTATAGGGATAGGAATTGCAATGATTACAGTGGTACTTATTCCTGAAAAGTTATTTGCTAGATATAATTTTTCTAAGCCTATATTTAAACTCGTGGCTAGTATTAAATCAACTTTGGGAGCACAGTTCAAAAATAAAAGTTACAAGTCATTGTTTACAATAGGTTTACTAAACGGATTTTTGCCTTGTGGTATGGTTTACGTTGCCTTATTTGGAGCTATTGCTATGCAAAATGCAGGTTGGGGTGTTGTATACATGATACTTTTTGGGTTAGGTACCGTACCGCTTATGAGTAGTATTGTTTTAATACAGGGATATATTACATTGCCTATGCGAAACCGAATTCAAAAAATGATTCCATATGTTACGATAACTATGGGATGCTTGTTTATTTTGCGCGGTTTAGGTTTGGGTATTCCATACGTATCGCCGTCTACAATGAGCTTGTTTATTCAATCTAATGCCACTTGTCATTAATTAACATGTTTTATCATAAAAAAAATAAAGCACGCCTTAAGCGTGCTTTATTTTTTTGTAAAAGTGGGTATCAAATTGTCATTGAAAAAAGAGCTGTTTCTGGCGCTTTTCTTTTCAATCTTAAGTCAAATGCCATTCCTATATTTCGAATATAAGGTTTTCCTTTTTCTGTGATTACGAGACTATTTTCATGTATAACGATAAGAGCGTCTTTTCCATTTCTTTTAGCTGCTCCAATACTTCGGGCAGTTCTTCAAAATATAATGAAGCATCATGCCAAGAAGTTTCAAATTGGCACATTAAATTTAAAATGTGTTTTCTAATGATGAGGTCTTCATGAGTTAAGATATGACCTCTAAAAACAGGTAGTCTATCCCATTCAAGCATTTGGTAGTAATCGTCTAAGTTTTTAGCATTTTGAGCAAAACCATACCAGCTGTCACTTATTGAGGATACGCCAAGACCTATCATTAACGGAGTTTTTGAAGCACTATATCCCATAAAATTACGGTGTAATGTTTTTTCTTGAAAAGCGATGTAAAGCGCATCAGTTTTTAATGCAAAATGATCCATCCCTATTTCATGATACCCATTCTCATATAATAATTCTTTACCAGTTTCATACAATTGTCTCTTTTTATCATCTTGTGGTAAATCTTCGTCATTAAAACCGCGCTGCCCATTTCCTTTTATCCAAGGCACGTGCGCGTAACTGTAAAATGCCAATCGGTCTGGTTTAAGGGATTTTGTCTTTTCAATAGTATCTATTACATCGTCAATTTCTTGAAACGGTAACCCATAAATAATATCATGACCTATTGATGTATACCCAATAGCTCTTGCCCAGAAAGTTACTTTTGCTACATTATGAAACGGTTGTACTCTGTGAATAGCTTTCTGAACCTTTTCAGCATAATCTTGCACCCCAAAACTTACTCTTCTAAAACCAAGCTCATATAGTTTTTGTAAGTGAGCATAGGTTGTATTGTTAGGATGCCCTTCAAAACTGAATTCGTGATCTACAGATTTATTGGCATGCATGAAAATACCATTTATTAAGTCCTCTAAATTTTGAGTCGAAAAAAAAGTAGGTGTACCACCGCCTAAATGTATTTCTTTGATTGTAGGTTTTTCGCCCAATAAATTGCAATATAAAGTCCATTCTTTTAAAACGGCCATAATGTATGGATGTTCTACGGCGTGATTTTTTGTAATTCGCTTATTACACCCACAAAAAGTACATAAGCTTTCGCAAAATGGTAAGTGAATGTACAAACTAAGACCTTCTTGAGGACCACTTTTACGAAATGATTGTTGTAACGTTTGAATCCATAAATTACTAGTAAAATCACCCTCGTCCCAGTAAGGAACGGTAGGGTAGCTAGTGTATCTAGGGCCGGGTACATTATATTTTTGAATCAAAGAATTTTTCATAATTGAACATTTTGTCACACCAAAAGTAGGGCGAGTCTATCAAGATAAAAATGATAATTATCATGTAGAAACGTCATAAAAACAAGAAACCCCAATCCTATTGGATTGGGGTTTACTACCTTGTGGATAAAAATCTATTCTTCTATTTTAATATTTTTTAATTGCTTTAGTTTTTCTTTCCATACATCAAGACTTTCTTTATGAATGGCAATGTTTTTGCGAACTTCTAATACAATTGAATTCTCTTTCTTAGCATTACGAGTATTGGCAAAAAACTGAATGTTGTTTTCCAATTGGAAAATTTCATTCTGTACTTCCTCAATTTTACGCATAATGAAAATTTTCTCGCTGTCTAGTTTTCTAGAATCATTACTTTCAGATAATTGATCCATTCTGTTAGCAAAACGCATCATGTCAGTATCCTTTTTACTCAAGCTTAATTTTTCAAAAAGAGCATCTAGAATTTTGTTGAATTTCCCTTCAATATGTCTTCTAGCAAAAGGCACTTTTCCAAAACCTTTCCAGTTTTCAATATGAAGTTTTATAGCATCAAGATCCGTTTTATGATCACCTGTAAGTTGAAAATCTCTCAGTTTTTCTAGATATGTTTTTTTACTTTCAAATGCAGCAACTTCTTCACCGTTTTCTTCTTTTTTATGTTCTTTAAGGTGCTCAAAATAGTGGTTGCAAGCTTCTCTAAACTCTTTCCATATTTTGTCCGAATACTTTCTAGGAACATGACCTATTTCTTTCCACTCCTCTTGAATTTGCTTCATTATAGGTGTAGTGGCAGCAAAATCAGTGCTTTCTTGTAGTGCTTTTGCTTTTGCTACAAGTGCAGTTTTTTTAGCAAGATTGTCGTTTTGATCTTTTTTAATGTCTTTATAGAAAGAATTTTTAAAAGAATTAAAATTACGTACCGCATTTTTAAAAGCTCTCCAAGTTTCCTCATTAACTTCTGAAGGAACTTTTCCAGCCGAGAAAAAAGCAGTGCGCAATGCCTCAACCTTTTCTATTTGGCCTAGCCACTGCGAGTGAGCATTCACTTTTTCAGTAGCCAGAACTTCAATTTGAGCAATTATGGCTTTTTTATTTTCTAGATTAGCCAACTCAACTGCACGCTGATTTTCAAATAAAACTTCACGTTTATCGTGCATTTTTTTAGTCAAATCGCTAAACTGATTCCAGATTGCATCTCGGTGTTCTCTTGAAACAGGACCAATATCTTCTTTCCAGATTTTATGTAAATCTTGTAATTCTCTAAAAGCTTTATTAACATCTTTTTCAAGAACCAGTTCTTCAACACGGGCAACAATTTTTTGTTTTAATTCCAGGTTGTGTTTAAAATCCAGGTCTCTCGCTTCACGATCAAGGTGTAAATAATCATAAAAATTTTCAACATGAAAATGATAATTATTCCACACATGGTTGTACTTATCCTTAGGAATAGCCCCTGCATTATTCCATCGCTCTCTTAAATCATTAAAATGTTTTAAGGTGTCCTTGATATTAGCTTGCGGATTTATAAGTTCTTTTAATTCCTCAACAATAGCAAGTCTATTTTCTAGGTTATTTTTTAAGTTAGTTTGTAAGCTTTTAAAATGAGCATTCTTTACCTCACGAAATTGTGAATATAATTTATCAAACTGACTCTTTAATGGAGAGTGGTATTCAAACTCTTCAGTAGGATCTTGATTTTCTGCAAGGAATTCCTCTTTCTTTTCTTCAACTAAGTGGTTGTATTTAGCTAAAAAAGCTTTCTTTATTTCTTCAATATGATCCTTGTAGGCAAGAGCTTTATCGCTAGAAACAAAACCTTTAAGTTCCTCAACAAGCTCCTCAAGTGCAAGTGCATCATAATCCTTCATAGGAATTTCATGGCGCTCTTTCAACGTTTCATCTTCGCTTTCCTCTGCATTACTAGCAGCAATAGCATCTATTGCAGTAGTGGCATCAGCTTCAATTAGTACAGCTTCGGGTTGCGTTAGTTCACTTAAATCATCAGGAGGTGCAGTAGTAGCATTCAAGATTGTTTCGGTACCATTTCCATCTGCATCTTCTTGATGTTGATCCAGGTTGTCATTCTTTTCTTCTAACATTTTTTTAAATGTATAAGGTTTCTAAATAATATTGAGTCCGAAAGGTAGTAAAGCCTTACCAAAATACAAAATATACAAGCCATTTTATTAATCATACATCAAATGATGGTTTTAATTAGGAGCTTTTTCTAGCTGTACGCTATATCTTTAGAATCCTGAAAAAATCAGGATCCTAAAGGATGCCGCTTCCATCTGGGCTAGGGATCTAGTATATTACAGAAAATTTTTTAAACAGAAGCGTCTAAAAGTGGATGTAAAACTCTCAACAGCTTGATTTTAAAAAAAAAATTTAGTTGGATTATTTTTTACTTATTCCAAATTTTCCACGCTTTTTCAGCTTGAAAAATAAGCATATCTAAGCCATTTTTTGTTTGAGCGCCTTGTGCAGCAGCTTTTTTCAAAAATTGTGTTTCTGCGGGGTTGTAAATCAAATCGTAGGCAATGTGTTTCTCTGTAAAAAACGAATAGGGAAGTAGCGGGAAAGCGTCAGTATTTGGGCTTGTACCTACTGGCGTAGCATTAATAATAATGTGGTAATTATCAAATGTAGTGGCATTAATTCGGTCATAGCTTATGCTTGTTTCAGTAGCTTTTCTAGATACAAATACATACGGAATGTCAAGCTCATCAAGAGCAAAAGCAACGCCTTTAGAAGCTCCACCTGTGCCTAAAATTAAGGCTTTCTTGTGATGAGGTTGCAGTAAGGGTATCAGGGATTTTTTAAAGCCAAAATAATCAGTATTGTATCCTTTTAGTTTGCCTTTTTTTGTAACTCGAATGGTATTTACGGCACCTATAAGCGCAGCTTTTTTGGATAAGGAATCTAGATAAGGAATAACCGTTTCTTTGTACGGAATGGTTACATTAAGTCCTTGTATATCTTTGTTTTCAAACTGAATTGTTGGAAAATCTTGAATGTCTTGAATGTCAAAATTTTCATAAGTACAACCCTCAAAACCTGTCGCAGCAAATTTCTCAGTAAAATATTTTTTAGAAAAAGAATAACTGATGTTACGTCCTACTAACCCAAAACGTCTTGTATTACTCTCCGTCATTTGTACCAGTATATTTTTTGATGTGGTTTTGCACTGATTTTTTCTCCCAAACAGATGGGAAAGAATTTTTTAATAACTTTGAATTGGCTGCATTGAGTCGTAAGGCATTACTCAAATGAAATTTTGCCTTCGTTGTATCGTTTAGTAAATAATATAAACCAGCTAATCGGTATTCAATTTCGTTTTCTTCAGGATAATATTCGGTAGCCTGCAAAAGTGTTTGAACAGCTGGCATGAATTCTCCTTGAAATTGTAAAATATCTACCCAAAAAAGCCAAACATCAAGGCTTGTTTCTCCATATTCAACGGCTTTTTTGTATCCAAAGGTTGCTTCTTCAAAAAATCCCATTTTTTTGTTGATGCTTGCAAAACGTTTCCAATACAGTTTGTTTTGATTGTCAATAGCAAGGGCTTTGTTTACAAAATAGAGTGCTTTTTGATAGTTTTTTTGACGTACATAAAAATCAGTTATGGCAATCCAGCCTTTATCTAGTAAAGGATCTTCATGTACAGTTTGATTATAATATTTGAGTGCTAGAGCGGTATTGCCCAGTTTTTCATGACATTTTCCCATTCGCAAAAGCGCATAAGAAGTTGCATCATCTAACTCAATAGTTCTGCTGTAACTTTCAACGGCTTTTTCATAATTTTTTAGACGTTCGTATGCTTTGGCTTTTTCCATAAAAGCGCCTACAAATTCGTCGTCTATCAGCGTTGCGTATTCATAAGCACGTATGGCTTCTTCATATTCTTTTACGCTGTAATGCAAACGCCCAAGTTGATGCCAAGCAATTTCACTGTACGGATTTTTGTCAATGTATTCTTTTAGAAATTGAATTGCATCTTGATTTTGATCCAAAAATTCAAAGCAATATACCACGTTATACAACGCTGATTGATCTTCAAGATCTTCCTCAAGACAATTGATGAAATTGGTTTTTGCCAATTCAAAATTATCCATAAACAAATACTCCATGCCTATTAAATTATACACATCTGCCAGATCATCTGTATATTTAAGTGCAATTTTTAACAGTTCAACCGCTTTTTCATGTTGGTCTCTTTTAGAGCATATATTTGCTTTTTGAATGTATATTTCTTCATTATTGGGTTCAATAGCATACAACTCATTTAATATTTTTTCAGCGAGTTCTAATTTATCATCATACACAAGCATCTCGACTTGCACGAGTTTAAGCCCTGTTGCTTTAGGATGTTGTTCCAAAGCTAATTTGAGGGCTTTTTTTGCCAGAGTGGCTTTGCCCATATCCAGATAATGAAGGATAATTTCTTCAAATTCTTCGGAGTCGAAAAAGAATACCTTGTTGGTTTTCAACATGGACTCAAATTTTGATAAGGATAAGTTATAATCTTCTTCTTCGTTGCTTAATTGCATACTTTGTGTTTTTAATTTAGCCTAACTAAAATTAGGTAATCGTGGGTGTACTGTGAGAGTAATTTAGAATTGTTGTGAACAATTTAATTAACAAAAAAATACTTTAGTTAAAACGGAAAATAGGAGTGGATCCTAATCGTGCATTTAAAGATTAATTTTTATTCATCATTTCATCCATCACTTCTAGTATAATGCTACAACCTTCTCGTATTTCTTCCTCCGAAATAGTCAAAGGAGGTGTAATCCTGATAGCGCATCCTTCAAATAGGAGCCAGAATAAAATAAGTCCTCTATCTTGGCATTTTAAAATAACCTCGTTTGTGATATCAGGGCTTTTAGTCATGGCGGCTAGCATCAATCCTTTACCTCTTATTTCTTGTATCAAAGGATGTACCAAAAGCGATCTAAATAATTTTTCTTTCTCAAGGGCTTCCTGCATGATATTAGTTTCCGTAATTTCTTGCAAAGTAGCTAAACAGGCTGCCGCTATGACAGGATGTCCTCCAAAGGTAGTTATGTGTCCTAACTTTGGATTATCACTTAGCAGATCCATTTGTGCTGATGAAGCTGTAAAAGCACCAACAGGCATTCCGCCACCCATGCCTTTTCCCATGACAACAATATCAGGTACAACATCGTAATTTTGGAACCCAAAAAGTTTTCCAGTTCTACCAAAACCTGGTTGAATTTCATCCAGAATCATCATGGCACCTACTTCATTACAGCGTTCTCTCACTTTTTTGAGATAGTCATTGTGGGGTTGAATGAATCCCGCTCCACCTTGAATGGTTTCTAATAATACTCCTGCTGTTTTGTGCGTTATTTTAAGTAAATCAGCTTCGTCATTAAACGTGATAAACTCCACATCAGGGATCAACGGGCGAAAGACTTGTTTGCGCTCTTCAAATCCCATGACACTCATAGAACCCATGGTATTGCCGTGATATGCGTTGTGACACGAAATCAATTGACTTCTTCCTGTAGTTCTTCGGGCTAGTTTTAAGGCTCCTTCTATGGCCTCTGTACCTGAATTAACCAGATAGGTTTTGTCTAAAGGTGCTGGTAATAATGAGGCTAATAATTTACAATAAGCTACAGCTGGACTTTGAGAATATTCGCCGTATACCATTACGTGCGAATATTTATCTAATTGATCTTTTATGGCTTGGTTGACTCTAGGATGCTGGTGACCTAAGGCACAGGCTGATACCCCTGCTACAAAATCTAGGTATTTTCTAGAATCTGTTGCGTAGATGTAGGACCCTATAGCGTGTGACACCTCCATGCCTAGCGGATAGGGTGAAGTTTGTGCTTGGTATTTTAAAAAATCTGTGTTCACAAATTATTGTTTAATCGTTTATTGGATGTTTTTTTGTTATTGGCAGCTCTTTACTGTGACTGTTTACTGAAAACTGATACTGTTCACTGTGACTGTAAACTGAAACTACTTCTTTACTTTCTTTTTATCGTAATTCAGTGTTTCTTTCCTAATTTTTATCGGAATATTCCCTTTGCCTTGAGCTGATTTAGTGGCTTTAGCAATTTTTTCATTGTCTTCATTTTCTTCGGGAGGAAAAATATCGTCCTTTGATTTTATACGTTCGTCGCCTCGCCATACTAATCCTCTTAGTTTTCTAGCATTTTCGGGCAGTTCGTTTTCGGGGAAAATATCTCCATCAACTTCTTGAAAAAAAGTAATGGTTTCGATCTCATTATCAGCCAATACTAAATTTATTTTACTGCTTTTATTTTTGTTAATTCCTATCAATTCTTGTGCTTCATTACGCATGTAGTAAATGACTTCTGCGTTTTTGATAATATCAACATCGTGTAATTTTCCTTCTAGAAATTTCCCATATAAATTTTGTCCCTTGACTTGATTGTATCCTGTTCCCAAGGTGTCTTTTGAGAGAATAAAAGTATTTTCGAGTACTTTAAGTGAGTCTAATTTTTGAGTGGTTTTATCACCTATCAAATGCATAATGTCACCCGTAATTTGGTTTTCAGCGTTCCAAAGTATTGGATTTCCTATCATTTTTGTCAGTCCCATTTTAGTACTAGAATGTATGGAATCACATTTCCCACTCATATCCTTTTTGAAAAATCGGACGTTATTAAAGGCTCTAATGATTCTGTTTCCTTCTTTTCCAGTGACCATTAGTTTTTTTCCGTGAATATAAACCGAGTCATTTTCGACAAAATTTACTGCCACCGCTCTTTTAGTAACATACATAGAATCTTGTTTTTTAAACACTTCGGCATAATGCCCTTTGACAATACCGCGGTTTATAGAATCTGTTATTTTTACATTTCGAGTCGCCGATGCAAATTCTCTGTTTCTATCATAATACAAACTGTCACCTTTAATTACTCTATCGTCATACTTGATATAAGATTTGTTTAGAAAGTGTGCTAGGTTCTTTTTGGTATCATAAAAACCTTTTTCGGTATAAATATAATTGGCTTTGCTGGTAATTGTTGAGGGGCCTAAAAGATACGAATGTCCCGAATTACTAAAATAATCCAAGTGATTTGATTTGATCACATAGGTAGGATTGGTAATCGTAACTGCAGTGAGGAATTGAAACTTCTTTTCTTTTACATAATACCTGCCTGAATTACTCTTTAGTGTATTGTCTTTATTGGTAATTGTTCCCGGTGTATCGTAATACGCTTCCTGAATATTTCGGTCAAAATTGATAATATCTGTTACCAACGTTGCGTCTGGCGAACTCATAACTGCGTCACCAGAAGCATATGCTTTTTTTACATTTCCATTGTACTCGGCGTATTTACTGTTCAAAAACAAAGTGTCGCCTTGAACCATTTGAACATTACCAAAAGCTTTGATGTAATTTTCCTTTTGAAAATAATACGCTTTATTACAAGTCATGACAATTCCGTCATGATTGACACGAACGTTACCTATGAGTAATAAAGCATCAGCAACTTCAGTTTGATTTACTTCAGCAAAATCAGAGTTTTCTATGTTGATTTTTTTTGGGGCTTGCGCCAAAACAAACTGCGAAATCAATAAAACGACTAGTTGAGTAAGGAAAAAAAGTGTTTTTTTCAATGGATTTAATTTTTGTCAAATTTATGAAAAAGGAAACAATCCTAATCCATATTAGGATTTATTTATAATTAGTCAAAACGGACTTTAAAGGATAGGTTTAGCTGCTAAAAGTTATCAACAAATAAAACTACTCTTTCGTTGTAGTTTGTTCACTAGCACTTAGAATGGTATAATTTTAATTGTTTTTCACTTCATCTAGTATAAAAAATATTAAATTTAAAATCTGATGTCCATTTGGTGTAAGACCTATTGACATCAGCATTAATGATAACTATGATGAAAAAAAGAACTATTGTTGCGGGTGTAGGCATGGGATTATTGGCAATAGCCTGCAAAACAACTGATTTAAAAATGAATGTAACTCAAAAAGAACCTGTTGCACGTAAAAAAGAAGTCGTGTATCAAGTTTTTACGCGATTATTTGGAAATAAAAATACCACCAACAAACCTTGGGGAACTATTGAAGAAAATGGAGTAGGGAAGTTCAACGATTTTACAACAACAGCCTTGCAAGAAATAAAGGATTTGGGTGTAAGTCATATTTGGTACACGGGAGTGCCGCATCATGCTTTAATTGGGGATTATACCGCTATCGGAATTTCTAATGATGACCCAGAAGTTGTGAAAGGTAGAGCAGGATCGCCTTATGCTGTAAAAGATTATTACAATGTTAACCCAGATTTAGCAGTAAATCCTGAAAACCGATTGCAAGAATTTGAAGCACTTATTGATAGAACGCATCAAGCGGGATTAAAAGTGATTATTGATATTGTACCAAATCACATAGCCCGCAAGTACGAGGGTAAAAACAATCCAGAAGGAGTTCGGGATTTTGGTGCTGATGATGATACTACTGTTGAGTATAAAAGAGATAACAACTTTTATTATATTCCAAATACTAAATTTGAAGTTCCTGATACGAATGCACCATTAAACGGAGAAGTTCATCCGTTAATTGATGGGAAATTTGAAGAAAATCCAGCAAAATGGACTGGAAATGGCTCCCGAAAGGCTAAACCAGATAAGAATGATTGGTACGAGACCGTAAAAGTAAATTATGGTATTCGTCCGGATGGGTCCAAAGATTTTCCAGAACTTCCAGCACGATATGACAAAAAAACAGTTCAGGAACATTTTGAATTTTGGAAAAATAAAAATGTACCCAATTCGTGGGTTAAATTCAAAGACATAGCTTTGTATTGGACAGCAAAAGGGGTAGATGGTTTCCGATTTGATATGGCCGAAATGGTACCTTATGAATTTTGGAGTTATATGAATTCAGCCATTAAAATGAAAAATCCAGAAGCTTTTCTATTAGCCGAAGTTTACAACCCAAAAGAATATAGAAATTACATCCATCTAGGTAAAATGGATTATTTGTATGACAAAGTAGAGACGTATGACGCCTTGAAAGCCATCATAAAAGGTCAAGCTACACCAGATCGGTTGGTAGAAATTCAGAATGGTTTAAAAGACATTGAAAACCACATGCTTCATTTTTTAGATAATCATGACGAGCAGCGTTTAGCAAGTCCAGAATTTGCTGGATCAGCTGAAAAAGGAAAACCATTGATGGTAGCTTCAACAACTATAAGTTCAGCTCCTACTATGGTTTATTTTGGTCAAGAAGTTGGAGAAGCTGGCAATGAAAATGCTGGATTTGGAACACATTCAAGAACATCAATTTTTGATTATGTTGGTGTGCCAAATCACCAGCGCTGGTTGAATAATGGCAAATTTGATGGAGCGTTATTAACAGCAAACGAAAAAGAGTTGCGAGATTTTTACAAAAGACTTCTTAACTTTTCTTTGAATAGTTCCGCATTGATGGGCGATTATCAGGAGTTGGATACTCAAAACCGTCAATTTACAAAAGGTTATGACGAAAGTATTTTTTCATTTGCCCGTTGGTCTACAGAGCAAAAATTAATTGTTGCTACTAATTTTTCATCAGTGACCACAAGTACTTTTGAACTTAAAATTCCAAAAGAGATTATTAAAAAGTGGCAATTAATAGATGGTTCATATACTTTAAAAGATCAATTGTATCAGATGTATTCTTCACAACTAAACGTTTTTCAAGGAGAAGGAACCTTGCAAATAAAGATAAATCCATTAGAATCTTTCATATTACAGTTGTAAGGATAAAAAAAAGCTGCTAAAATTTTTAGCAGCTTTTTTTCTTTTTAAGAGAATTATTTAATGGCTACAGCAGTATAATTTTCTTCAATTTTATTCCAGTTGATAATATTAAAAAAATTATCAACGTAGTTTTTTCTTCGGTATTGATAATCCATATAATAGGCATGTTCCCATAAGTCAAGTGCAAGAATTGGTGTTCCTGGAACAAGAGCATTTCGCATCATAGGATTGTCTTGATTTGTAGTTGTTGTAACTTGTAATTTACCTGTTTTATCTACAATTAGCCAAACCCAACCTGAACCAAAATGTTTTGTAGCTTCATCTTTAAAAAGAGACATAAAATTACCGTAAGATCCAAAATCAGTTATCATGGCACTAGCTAAAGTATTTTTAGGCTCACCGCCAGCTTTTGGACCCATACATTTCCAAAACAAACTGTGGTTGTAGTATCCTCCCGCATTGTTACGCATTGCAGCATCATTAGGGTCTAGTTTTGCTAGCACTTCTTCTATGGTTAAGTTTTCTAGCGGAGTTCCTTTTATGGCACTATTTAAATTATTTGTGTAATTTAAATAATGTTTAGAGTAATGTAACTCCATTGTAGTAGCTGATATGCTCGGAGCTAGCGCATCATACGCATACGGCAGTTTTTCTAACTGAAACGAACCTTCATCAGCTTTTACATTATCAGGCGATCCCATAACTGTTTTTTGCTCTGTAGCAGTAGGCAAGGGGACTTCAACAACTTCTATTAATTTTTTTTCATTACAGGATACTATAAAAACTGTTGCACAAACTAATGGCAACACATAAAATGCTTTTTTCATGGGTAAATTATGATTTTATAAGTGAGTCAATGATTTCAATATAATATTCTTTTGCTTCATCTGGTGACAAATGACTTATTTGCATCCAAGCGTTAGTTTTGAATGCATCTCTCAAATGATAGGATGAATTTTGTCTTAAATCAACAGTGCCATACGTTGCTTGTTTGTAAAAAGCATATAAGCGCAATTGTACATCTTGTGGTAGAGATGCTTGTGTCATAGCAGCTGCTTTAGCTACAGCTTCTAGGAATAAAGTATCTAAATCCTTTTTGGTCATTATGCTTTGGTTGCAATAATAGTTTTTCCTCCAATAGCCTTTTGGTTCAATTCCACATTAATAGGAGTTCCCAAAGGTAAAAAAATATCAACTCTTGATCCAAATTTTATAAATCCAGCATCGGTACCTTGAGTTACTTGAGTTCCTTCTACAGCATAATTTACAATTCTACGTGCCAGCGCACCAGCAATTTGACGGTAAAGGACACCTCCAAAAGTACTGTTTTCTACAACAATTGTTGTTCTTTCATTTTCTTCACTTGCCTTAGGGTGCCAAGCAACAAGAAATTTACCAGGATGGTATTTACTAAACTTAACAATTCCACTCAAGGCATATCGAGTAACATGAACATTTATTGGCGACATGAAAATAGATACTTGAAGTCTTTTATCTTTAAAATATTCTCCTTCATATACCTCTTCTATAACCACAACTTTACCATCAACAGGTGCAATTATATGATTCTCATTAATGATAACAGTTCTTTTAGGATTTCTAAAAAATTGTAAAATAATGATCAATAGCAAAAGAGCTAGTATTTGAACAGTCATTTTGAGCCAGTTGGCCTCAATTAAATTGTCAGACAATAAAAGGACAACCGCAGTAAAAATGGTGCCTAGTAAAATAGATTGGGTTCCTTCTTTATGAAACATAATTTAAAATTTGATAGAATAAAAATATTAATGGTGCTACAAATATAACACTATCTAGTCGATCTAGTATACCTCCATGACCCGGCATGATGTTTCCGCTGTCTTTTACGTTTGCAATGCGCTTGAATTTAGATTCAATTAAATCTCCAATTGTTCCTGCAACCCCAACAATAACAGCTATTGATGTCCAAATTAGTATTGATCTTTCGCTAAACTCTGGTTTGGCTCTAATATAATATTTTGATATTAAATATCCTGCAAGAACTGCAAAGATAAGGCCACCTAGAAAACCTTCAACTGTTTTCTTTGGCGATATTTTTTCTAATAATTTGGTTTTTCCAATGGATTTACCAACAATGTACGCAAAGGTGTCATTAGTCCAAATTAGTATAAATAGTCCAATTATAATTTTAGGATTGTAATCAATAACTCCAAAAGATATTTTGGTAATAAATACAAAAGGTAAAATGATGTATCCTAAAAGATATAGATATTTTGATGAAGTATTAATTTTTTGAATAGAATCGTAAAATAAAAAAAGAATACATTTTAAAGTTACAACAAGAGCAATGACCAGTAAAACAATATTTAATTGCTGAATATTGATGTTTAAGTCTACATCTAAGTCAAAATTAGTCTTTAAAAAAGAAACAGTTTCTTGGTTATAATGGCTCACAAGTGCTACTGTGGTGTACAATGAAAAACCAAAAATAATTGGAAACACTTTGTGAATTTGAACTAGATTACAAAATTCGTATATGGTAATTAGTAAAAATATACCAAAAAGTAAAAAAAAAGTTTCAGTTGAATATAAGATAGAAGTGAGTAGTAATAAAATATAAACTACTCCTGATATTCCTCGTTTTAGAGTTTCATTCATCTTAAAGATCTTCTAAAAGCAGTAAATATAGATTCTTTGCGGAGCTTCCATATTGAGTGAAGTCCTCTTCTTTGGCTTTTTCGAAATACTTTATAGTTGAAATATTAGTTGGATAATCTCTTTCGTATTTTTTCTTGATGGCACTTAAACCATCACTTTTTGTCCCCATAATTTGGCTGGCTTTTGCCAAAATAATGATGTTGGTAGGAAGTTCGTTTGGTTTGTGTTGTTTGATTTGTTTGGATGAAAACAATATAGAACCCTCTTCGGCAATCAAACTTTCACAACTTGACAACAAAAATTTAGGATTTTCAGGTTTGTCATAAGTAAGTTTATTGTCATCAAGTAACTGGAAAAGTTCAGGATCGTAACAAAGGACTTCACTTTCAAACCAGTCGTTTTCTTCAAGTATGTTTTCAAACTGCTCGGTAACTTCTAAATTGTTTTCACAGTATAAAAATTTACCACCGTTTTTTTTGAAATTAAAAATAAATTGTTCGTCTATAGATACAGTAGGCTCAGTATAGTATGTACTAAATTCACTTTCTTTTTGCTCTTCAGCAGCCGGATGACTTGAACCAAAAATTTTTCTAAAAAGACTCATATTTATTTTTGAAAACAATAATTAAAGGTATAAAAACCGTTCAAAGATAAAAAAATCTTAATTCAAAAATAGTTTTTGAATTAAGATTTTAAAAATAATTGCTATTATGAGTTATTTATGACACCACTTCTTCAAGGTTTTTGTCAAATGTTCTTTTTCCAAAAATGGCTTCAAGATCATCTTTAAATATTACTTCTTTCTCTATTAAGATGTTGGCTAATTGATTTAGCTTGTCTTTATTGTCTTCTAGAATTTGAATGGCTCTTTGATATTGGCTTTCTATAAGTAAAGAAATTTCTTCGTCAATCACCTTAGCAGTCTCTTCAGAATACGGTTTAGAGAAGTTATATTCACTTTGACCAGTCGAGTCATAATAGGTTACGTTTCCTATTTTATCATTTAGACCATAAACGGTAACCATAGCGCGAGCTTGTTTTGTTACTTTTTCTAAGTCACTCAAGGCACCAGTAGATATTCTATCAAAAGTTACTTTTTCAGCAGCTCTACCACCCATTGTAGCACACATTTCATCAAGCATTTGATCAGGACGTACAATTAGTCTTTCCTCTGGTAAATACCATGCTGCACCTAAACTTTGACCTCTTGGTACAATTGTTACCTTGATTAGAGGAGCAGCATGCTCTAGCATCCAGCTCACAGTTGCGTGACCCGCCTCGTGTATTGCAATTGCTTTTTTCTCTTCTGGAGTTACAATTTTATTTTTCTTTTCTAAACCGCCTACAATTCTATCAACAGCATCTAAGAAATCTTGTTTATCCACTGCAGATTTGTTGTTTCTAGCAGCTATTAAAGCAGCTTCGTTACATACATTTGCAATATCAGCACCTGAAAAACCTGGAGTTTGTTTGGCTAAAAAGTCAGTATCAAGACCTTCAATTTTTTTTAAAGGAGCTAAATGTACTTTAAATATTTCGGCTCTTTCACGAATGTCTGGTAAGTCTACAAAAATTTGTCTGTCAAAACGACCAGCACGCATTAAAGCTTTATCTAGTACATCAGCTCTGTTTGTAGCAGCAAGTACAATAACATTTGAGTTGGTTCCAAAACCATCCATCTCCGTCAATAATTGGTTCAACGTGTTTTCACGCTCGTCGTTACCGCCAGACATGTTGCTTTTACCTCTTGCTCTACCTACAGCATCAATTTCGTCAATAAAAATTATGGCAGGTGATTTTTCTTTAGCTTGTTTAAATAAGTCTCTTACACGTGATGCACCTACACCAACAAACATTTCAACAAAATCAGAACCTGATAAAGAGAAAAATGGTACTTGAGCTTCCCCGGCAACAGCTTTGGCTAATAATGTTTTTCCAGTTCCTGGAGGTCCTACTAGCAAGGCACCTTTAGGTATTTTACCACCCAGATTGGTATATTTTTCAGGGTTTTTAAGAAATTCTACAATTTCTTGTATCTCTTCTTTTGCACCTTCAAGTCCCGCTACATCTTTAAATGTTGTTTTGATATCCGTTTTTTCATCAAAAAGTTTCGCTTTTGATTTACCGATATTGAATATTTGTCCACCACCGCCAGCACCGCCACCAGACATTTTTCTCATGATAAAAATCCATACCGCGATAATTATAATTATCGGTAATAGACTTAAAAAGATGTCTGACCAATTATTTTTTACCTTAAAGCTATAAACTTTTAACTTTCCTTCAGCCTCTGCTTTTTCTAACTTGTTTTGAAAAATTTGATCATTACCAATGTCAAATGTGTAGTGAGGACCTTTATTTTCTCTATCAAAAACATCTTTAGATACTTTTTTATGCTCAGTTTCTTTGATTGCTTTTGCATTCAAAAATACTTCTGCTTCCGTTTTATTATAAACAATAACTTTTTCAATTTGTCCTTTTTGTAAGTATTCGTTGAATTTTGAAGCAGTCAATTGTCCCGGCTCATTTAGCCCATTTCCTTGAAAACTTATGCTGATAAATAAAAGAATTAAAATTACTGAAGTGTAAACAAGCCAAGGGCTTACTTTAAACTTATTCGGATTTGGATTATTTTCTTTAGCCATTACTACGGATATGTGTCTTTAGTATTTGTTTTCTATGGTTGTTATTTTAGCATCGCCCCATAAGCTTTCGATGTTGTAATACTCTCTAATGTGTTTTTGAAATACATGAACTACAATATTTACATAGTCCATTAAAACCCATTCAGCATTATCAGTTCCCTCTACATGCCAAGGTTTGTCTTTCAATTCTTTAGAAACTGTCTTTTGAATTGAATTTACAATTGCATTAACTTGTGTGTTTGAATTTCCATTTGAGATTACAAAGTAGTCACATACTGCAGTGTCAATTTCTCTTAAATCTAGGATTGTAATATCATTTCCTTTTACTTCTTCTATTCCTTTAATGATGTTTGCCAGAAGGATATCATTGTTTATAGTCTTTTTCGCCATGAATTATTTTTATATAAGTTTGTAAAGTTACCATTTTTTGTGATTATTTTTGAACCTTAACACAATATTAAATTCTGTTTCACAAAAAACTACATATGAAACTAATCAAACTCGATGCCATAGATTCAACTAATGACTTCCTTAAAGGCCTTGCGAGCAAACATGACTTAGAAAATTTCACAGTGGTTACTGCTGAAAGTCAATCAAAAGGAAAAGGTCAAATGGGAGCCATTTGGGCTTCTGAAAAAAGTAAGAATCTAATAATGAGTGTTTTGGTTAAAAATGTTATTTTTAATGTAGATGCTATTTTTGATTTAAATATTGCTGTATCCTTAGCAGTTATAACTGTTTTAGAAAAGTATCAAATCCCTAAACTAAGTATAAAATGGCCTAACGACATTATGTCAGATAATAAAAAAATAGGTGGCATCTTGATTGAAAATAGTATAAAAAGTGATGGTTCTATTTTTTCAATTGTAGGTTTAGGTTTGAATGTGAACCAAACTAACTTTGAAAATCTACCAAAAGCATCTTCTCTTGCATGTGTTACAAATAGAGCCTTTCATATTCAAGTTTTAGTTACTGAAATTGTAAATAGTATGAAAGAGAAGACTAAAAATTGGCCTCAAAATAATGAGTTAGACTCTGAAGAATATACTAGGTTTTTGTTTAAAAAAGAAGTGCCAATGGCATTTTGCTTTCCAAACGGACCTACTTTTATGGGAATAATAAAAGGAGTATCTTCAATAGGTAAATTAAGACTTTTAACTGAGGATGATAGCGTACAAGAATTTGATATTAAAGAAATTCAAATGCTGTATTAAAAAAAAAGTCTTTAAGATTTTACTTAAAGACTTTTTTTTAATTTGAGCATAAAAATTATAGTTTATTCATATTTGTTGCCAATGTTTCGATAAATTTACCAATTGGCCCTTTGATCATCATCGCCATCATTGGATTAAAATCACCTTCGAAATCAAGTTTTACAGCACTTGACGTGGCAGAAACTTCATCAATATTAGCCACCAATGTAAAAGGAAGTTTGTCACTTGCTGCGCCTAAAACTATTTTGTTAGGTGCCACTTTTTCCTTCATTTTTAATTTTATTTCTGGCATCCCTTTTAATCCAAAAATAAAAGCATCGTCACCGATAACTTCGAATTTAGCAATGTTTTCCGGCATTAGCTTTTCAAAATTTTTAACATCACTCAATAATTCAAACAATTGTTGGGCAGATTTTTCTACAGTAACTTTTGGACTTTCTAAGTTCATTTTTATATCGTTTTAATTTTGTTTTTTAAACTTCGATGGTCCAAGTTGACGGACTTACATTCCATTCTCTTAATGTTTGTTCTTCCTCATCAGTAATGTACCTTTTGGCCACAGCTAAAGTTAATAAATTGGAATAATTGCTCAAGGTAAACAAATCAACATTTACATTTTTAAAATTTTCTTCAGCTACATTAAAACCATATGTAAAAATTGCTGCCATACCTTTCACATTGGCTCCAGCTTCTTTCAAGGCTTCAACAGCTTGTAAACTACTGTTTCCGGTGCTGATTAAGTCTTCAACTACAACAACATTTTGACCTTTTTGTAAAAAACCTTCTACTTGATTTTGTCTGCCATGTTTTTTTGGTTCAGGTCTTACGTATACAAATGGTAAGCCCATACTCTCTGCTACGAGCATTCCTATGCCTATTGCTCCCGTGGCAACTCCTGCAATTACATCTGGTTTTCCAAATTGTTTCTCAATATTTTTGGAAAATTCATCGCGAACGTAATTTCTAACTGCTGGAAATGAAAGGATTAAACGGTTGTCACAATAAATTGGGGATTGCCATCCAGAAGCCCATGTAAAAGGATTTCTTGGATTCAATTTAATTGCATTTATTTGCAATAGAAATTCGGCTGTTTTTTCGGCTGTATCTTTATTAAAAATCATACCACAAATGTATAAAGTTTTTGTTAACGACAAACCACTTTTTTTGACAAATCATATTTCAAAGGAAACAGATTTTCAATTGTTTCTCTTAGAAAGTATTGATATTGAACATCTTATAGTGAAAATTTTTCAAAATAAAATAAACAAGGCCTATTTGTATCATCCGGATGAGTCCTTGATTATGAAGACTTTGAAAGCTAAAATTCCTGTTTGTAAAGCTGGTGGCGGACTAGTATACAATAAAAAGGGTGAGGTTTTATTTATTTTTAGAAATGGAAAATGGGATTTACCAAAGGGTGGAATCGAGAAAGGAGAGGATATTGAGGATACCGCAATGCGTGAAGTAGAGGAGGAAACAGGTGTAAATAGGTTGTCAATTTCTCACAAATTGCAAAAAACGTATCATGTTTTTAAAAGAAATGGCAAGTATAAGCTGAAAGTTACACACTGGTTTGAAATGCAATCTGATTTCGAAGGAACACCTCAAGGACAATTAGAAGAAGGAATTGAAAAAGTAGCGTGGATGAATCCAGAACAAATAAAAGAGGCATTGAAAAACTCCTATGAGAATATAAAATTATTGTTTGAAGAAGAGAAGCTACTGAAATAGGAGCTTTTCTTTATTTTAAAATGCGATACACAGGATATTGTAAATGGGCCTTTTCATAGTAAACAGAATGTTTATAAATCCAGTCTAATTGCGCTTCGGGATTATTCATGAAGGCAGTGTCACTTTGTTTTTTTTGCTCAAATTCCGACTTTATTGTTGGGTTTTCTTGTAAAATTTTGGCGGCTGAATCTTCAAATACATAATCAGAATATCCTTCTTTTTGTTGTAACATGGTGTCGAAAAAATTCCAGTTAAAAAATGAATCTATTGCCTCAGGTTCTAATGTTTCCAAAACGTATTTTATTCCCTTTTGTCGTGTTGGAATAACGAGATCTCCTTTGGCGAAAGCTACTTTCTCCATTTTAGAAGTTACGGTTGTGTTGCGATGTAAATAGTGGCCTTCGTATGCAGAATTTGTGGTTTTGAAATCGGCAATCCTGTAGCTTTGAACTTCAATTAGGGTGTCTTTTTTAAACTCTGTGAAGGTTATCGAATTACTCTTTAATAAGCTAATTACTGGCCAAAAACCTTTTGGAATTATATATGCTTCTGGTATGATTATTTCCTTGGTGGACTTGAATTCTGTGGTATATGGAATATCCTTTTTGAACGGTTTTGTTCGATCATAAAACAAACGATTTCCTGTGGTCGCATCACTTTTTTTGTATCCAGCTTCGTATCCTAAAAAAGAGAATGGAAATGCCTTAGTGGTGTCAATTTCCCATTTGATGGTGTATGATTTTTTAGGTTGGTATTGCTGTTCATTTTGTATGCGAAGTTGCTTGATTTTTTGATAATTAGCATCTGTAAAGTCAATTGCAGAACGCATGTATTCATAAGTTACTTTTACACGGTCGGCGTATTTTTTGAGCATGTGCGTTTCAACCACAAACCCAATGGTATTAAATAGTGAGGTGTATCCAGTGGCAAATCGCGGACTTTCAAAAAATTGTCCAAAACCTTTGTCTGGTGTGTCCTGAAAAGCATTTACATAAGGAGTCGTTTCGATATTCTTTTTTTGTAAATCCTTTACTAAAGCTGGCATCATTTCTTGATTCAAAAAGTCACCTAAAACCGTTCCTAGTTTATTGTGTTGCGTCATAATATAGGTCAATTTGTACTGGTAATCAGATCCATTACTTACATGATTGTCAATAAAAACATCGGCATTTATTTTATGGAATATTTCCACAAAACTTTTCGTATTTCGGGTGTCAGATTTTATAAAATCACGGTTCAAGTCATAGTTTCTGGCATTACCACGAAAGCCGTATATTTCTGGTCCGTCCTGATTGGCTCTTGAAGTAGAATTTCTGTTTAAAGCGCCTCCAATATTGTAAACTGGAATACAAACGATAACCGTATTTTTGGGTGCTTTTATTTTGCCTAAAGCTAAATCTCTAAATAGTTGCATCGATGCATCAATTCCGTCTGGTTCGCCTGCGTGAATGCCGTTATTGAGTAAAATAACCGCTTTGTTTTTTTGGATGTTTCCAAAATCAAACTGCTTTTCCGGATTAAAAACAACTATATGCAAAGGTTCTCCGCTATCAGTCAGTCCCATTTCTTGCATTTCTATAGTAGGAAAATCAGTTGCCAAAAGTTTGTAATACGCAATTGTTTCCTGGTATGACCCAGACTGATTTCCATTCCCTTTTTCGAAAAAAGTATTGTATTTATTGCTTTTTTGTGCAAACGAGGAGAAGGCAGATAATAAAAATAAGAAGGTAAAAAATCTCATGATACGGTTTTTAAATAGAAATTCAAATGTAGTTTTTTTTTAGTTAGTCCGTAAAATGATACACAAAATTCGTTTTTCTAAGGCTAATAAATGAAAATACTGCATCCTAAATTAATTACTCACAATTATAAATTACCTTTGCACCAAATTGAAAAAATGAATAAGAAACACCATTCCAATAATATACTTTTGAATTTAGGTATCGAAAGTCTCAACGAAATGCAGGAAGTTGCACAAGATGCTATCTTGAATGACAGTAATGTACTATTGCTTTCGCCAACAGGATCTGGGAAAACTTTGGCTTTCTTGTTGCCAATATTAGAAATGCTTCAGCCTGAGATTTTGTCTGTACAATGTTTAATTTTAGTTCCATCACGTGAATTAGGGTTGCAAATTGAGCAAGTTTGGAAAAAAATGGGAACCGATTATAAAGTAAATGTTTGTTACGGCGGGCATTCTATTGATACTGAAATTAAGAATTTAAGCAATCCGCCAGCTGTTTTAGTTGGAACTCCAGGAAGAATTGCCGACCATATCGACAGAGGAACTTTCAGAGTAGATAAAATTCAAACCTTGATTTTGGATGAATTTGATAAATCATTGCAATTGGGTTTTCATGAGCAAATGTCTTTTATCATTGGGAAATTAACAAAACTGAACAAACGTGTTTTGGTTTCGGCAACTTCCGATATTGAGATTCCGAGATATACGAGAGTGGTAAATCCGACCATTTTAGACTTTATTCCAGAGAATGAAGCTGAAACGAATCTTTCCATGAAAATGGTCGTTTCGAAAGAAAAAGACAAAATTAGCAGTTTATTCAACTTGCTTTGTTCATTAAAGTCACAATCGGCTATTGTTTTTTGCAACCACCGCGATGCAGCAGAACGTATCAGTGATACCTTGAACGAAAAAGGAATTTATGCAACATATTATCATGGTGGAATGGATCAGGACGAGAGAGAACGCGCGCTTATCCAGTTTAGAAACGGCAGTGTCAGTTATCTGATCACAACCGATTTGGCTGCTCGTGGACTTGATATTCCAGAGATGAATCATGTTATTCATTATCATTTGCCATCTAAAGAAGATGAATTCACGCATAGAAACGGACGTACAGCGCGTATGTTGGCTTCTGGTACGGCGTATGTTATTGCGCATGAAAGTGAGAAAAAAATGGAGTATATCGATTATGGTATGGAAGTTTTTAAAGTTGAAAACAATACTTCATTGCCAAAACCGCCCGAATTTCAAACTATTTACATCAGTGGCGGAAAGAAAAATAAATTGAATAAAATTGATATCGTAGGTTTCTTTTCCCAAAAAGGGAAGTTAGAAAAAGGCGATTTAGGATTAATCGAAGTAAAAGATTTTATCTCATTTGCTGCCGTAAAATTCAACAAAGTAAAAGACTTACTTCACGCCATTAAAGACGAAAAAATGAAAGGCAAGAAATTTAAGATTGAAGTCGCCAGAAAAGTGATTAAGAAAGAGGAAGAGTAGTGGGTGGTGAGAAGTGAATAGTGGAAAAATACTGATTCCTTTTCTAGTGTTTATAAAAAAATCGTTAGTGTTGTAATTTACTACTAACGATTTTTTTTATATTAAACAATGATTCTTTTGTAGGTCAGTGTAAATCTGAATCACTCACCATTCACTTCTCACTTTTCACTAAAAAAGAATTATATTTTCTTAACGTATTGTGTAATGATAACAATAGTCTGACCATCCACTTTACCCTCAATATATTCGGCATTTTCATGGTCTAAGCGAATGTTACGCACGGCAGTTCCTTGCTTGGCAACCATGCTAGAGCCTTTGACTTTTAGATCTTTAATTAATACAACTGAATCTCCTGTTTCCAGAATTATACCATTGCTATCGCGGTGAATTACTTTGTTTTCATCTGCTTCACCTTCTCCTGTTGCTTGCGCCCAAATTAAGGTATCTTCGTCTAAATACATTTGATCTAATAATTCTTGCGGCCATCCAGCAGCACGCAAACGACTCAACATTCTCCACGCGACAACCTGCACGGCAGTATGTTCGCTCCACATGCTGTCATTCAAACATCTCCAATGATTTAAATCTACGTTATTTGGATTTTCAATTTGGTCAATGCACGTCGTACAAGCCATAATACTTTCGTCAAGTCCGCCTTTTTTGGTAGGTAAAACTTGATATACTTTTAGGTTCTCAGTTGAACCGCATAGTTCACATTTTGACCCGCTGCGTTTGCTTAATTCTCTTTCTATACTCATGTTTGATGGCTTTTATTTTTATGGGAAATTATGTATTTCTACTTTTAGAACACTTGTTTTTGTGACTTTTTAACGAATTATATCGATATCAGAAGTATTATTTTATCCGAACCGCATCTGGAACTAACATTTCATATTGCCCGTTGTTGCGAATCACATCTCTTACTATACTGGAACTGATATACGACGTTTTTGCTGCGGTCAATAAAAACACCGTTTCTATTTTTGATAACCTACGATTGGTGTGCGCAATAGCTTTTTCAAATTCGAAATCAGCTGGATTGCGCAAACCACGCAGGATAAAATCAGCTTTTAATTTTTTACAAAGATCAGTGGTTAATCCTTCATAGGTAATAACTGAAACTTTTGTTTCATCCTTAAAAGTCTCCTCAATAAATCGTTTCCTTTCTTCTAGAGAGAACATGTATTTTTTTTCGGCATTGACACCAATCGCAATAACTATTTCATCAAATAAGGGTAAGCTTCTTTTGATGATGTCTTCATGTCCTAAAGTGATTGGGTCAAATGAACCCGGGAATATGGCTTTTCTCATTGTACAAGTTATAATTAAATCAAAATGATTTTCTTTGGGTTGAACTAGGTTTTTCGGATTGTTTGAATGGCCTCAACCCATTCAGACTTTGTGCAAATACTGCATAGGGCATTACCTGGTTTATGACTTTCTGTGTTGCCGCAAAACGTACAGGAATACATACCTTCTATTGGGATTTTTTTACTTTTTAGTTTGAATAAAAAAGGCAAAATTGGCAATCCTGGCTGGACTTCGTGGTCTTCGTAATAGAAAACACTGATTTCGCCACTGGTTTCCATAAACGCATTTTTTACCTGTCCTAAATGCTCAATCGATTTCAAACGAAGTTCCGAAAAGAATTCATCTTGTGCCAGGCTCTCCTTTTTGAAAGTAGCGATTGAAAATTTCCCTTCGCTGATGATACATTCGGTTTTTCCTTCTATAAACTCTTCAAAGCGTTTACTTTTTCCGGTGAGCCAAGTTACTAATCGGTACAAAAGTATAATAACCAGAAATACGGTTATCGGTGGAATGATACCAACTTTTTCATAAAACATGGGGTCTCCGGCTGCTGATCCCAATGCAATAATGATGACCGTTTCAAATACGGATAATTGTTTCACACCCCGTTTGCCAGCTACTTTTAATGTCAATAGCAAAACGGAAAACATTATGGTAGAACGGAAAATGACTTCTAAAAGGAAGGATTCCGGTAGATCATTGAATAATAATCGGTTCCATTCAAAGATTTCTGTCATAATGGAAAGTTAGTTATTTAAAGCTAATTCTATCGCATTAGTAAACAAATCTTCCAATGAAATTCCTGCAGCTTTGGCTTGTTGCGGAATCAAACTTTCCGTTGTAAGTCCAGGAATAGTATTCATTTCAAGCATGTGTGGTTCTTCATTTACAATAATAAATTCGCTTCTGGAGAAACCTTTCATTTTGAGTACTTCGTAAGCGCGTTTGGCTATATCACTTACTTTTTGTGTCATTTCATCTGAGATTCTTGCCGGTGTGATTTCTTGTGATTTACCTAAATATTTGGCTTCATAATCGAAAAAATCATTTTCTGAAACGATTTCGGTTATAGGTAAAACAGTCACTGTTCCTTTATAATTGATAACACCTACAGAAACTTCAGTTCCGTCAAGGAAACTTTCTATTATTATTTCGTTGTCTTCTTTGTAAGCAACTTCAATCGCGATAGGCAATTCGGCAGCAGTTTTTACTTTAGAAATTCCAAAACTAGAACCTGCTTTGTTGGGTTTTACAAAGCAAGGCAAACCAACTTTAGCAACGATTTCATCCGTATTGATGACATCGCCTTTGTTTAAATAGTACGAAGTAGCGGTTTTTATACCATATGGTTTTAAAACCGACAGTAAATCGCGTTTATTGAACGTTAATGCGGCTTGGTAATAATCGCAAGAAGTTTGCGAGATGTGCAATAGTTCAAAGTAGGCCTGCATTAATCCATCTTCGCCGGGTGTGCCGTGAATGGCATTGAAAACACAGTCGAAATTAATCTTGTTGCCTGCAACAGTTGCTGAAAAATCATTTTTATCTATTGGAAATTCAGCATCATTTGCGTCAACGTAAACCCATTTTTCTTTAAAAATATGGATGCGAAAGCCATTGTATTTTGTCTTGTCAAGGTATTGATAGACAACGTTTCCGCTGATGAGTGATATTTTATATTCGCTGGAATACCCGCCCATGATGATGGCAATATTTTTCATTTTATTCAGTTTTAAGTGATGTGTTTTTTGTTTAAAAAAGGTAAGACAGCTTATGATTTGTTTTAGCCCCGATAGCAGCGGTATCCTTTGTTTTTTTTCTTTAAAAAAGCAAAGATACAAGCGGATAGCGGGAATAAGCTCCAAAAAAATAGCGCGTATAATTCCTAAAAACGATTAAACAAAATTATCATTTTTTTTGAAACGAAATAGCTTTATCTTTGCCACAATTAAAAATTATTTTATGAGTTTACGTAAGTATCTTACCAGTCGTGTTTTTGTTGTTCAAGTAATTTTAGCACTTGGGATTCTTGTTGCTTTAGTGTATTTATTCATGCATTGGCTTACATTTACCACAGATCACGGTAATGAAATTTCGGTTCCAGATTTAAGAAAATTAACAGAGGAGCAGGTAGAAGAAAAACTCGATGAGCTTGATCTTGACTATGAACTATTAGACAGTGTTGATTATAGAAGTGATTTTCCTCAGTTTAGTGTTGTAGAACAAGATCCTACACCAGGTACTAAGGTGAAAGTAGGTAGAAAAATATATATAAAAATTAATACCTCAGGATATTCATCTGTACGAATTCCTGATTTAGTTAATAAAACGTACCGTGAAGCTGTTCCTACCTTAAAAGCGCTAGGACTTGATGAAGGTTCTATTACATACGTACCAAACTTAGGAAAAGATATGGTGCTTGAGATGCGATACAAAGGAAGAAATTTGAAAGCAGGTGATAGAGTGCTTAAATCGTCCAAAATTGACTTGGTCTTGGGAGATGGAAAAATGAGTTTTGAAGAAGAAGAAAGCGCTGCAGATACCCTTGCGGCACCAATAGAAGAAATACAAGTTGATGAACAATAATATAGATACAATAGATTTAGAAGACGAATTATTTGAACATTTTAGGTTTGAAGTTCCTAAAGGGCAAGCCTCTTTAAGGATTGACAAATACTTGATGGGTTTAATACAAAATGCAACCCGCAATAAAATTCAAACTGCAGCCAGTGAAGGTAATATTTTTGTAAATGATGCCACGGTTAAGTCAAATTACAAAGTTAAGGCACATGATATAGTGCGAGTTATGCTTTCGCATCCTCCGTATGAAAATCATATTATTCCAGAGGATATTCCGCTTGATATTGTTTATGAAGATGATACTTTATTGTTGATCAATAAATTACCTGGAATGGTAGTGCATCCTGGTCATGGGAATTATACTGGAACCTTAGTTCATGCATTAGCCCATCATTTTGATAATTTGCCTATGAATAGTAGTGAACGTCCTGGACTTGTTCACCGAATTGATAAAGACACATCAGGCTTGTTAGTCATTGCAAAGACCGAAGCCGCTATGACGCATCTTGCCAAGCAATTTGAAGCAAAAACATCAGAAAGAGAATATGTTGCTCTTGTTTGGGGCAATGTGGCAGAGGATAGTGGTACTATAGAAGGAAATTTAGCTAGACATTTGAAAGATCGTATGCAAATGGCCGTTTTTGCTGATCCTGAAATAGGGAAACCAGCTGTAACGCATTATAAAGTATTAGAACGTTTTGGATACGTTACTTTAATAGCTTGTCAGCTTGAGACTGGACGAACACATCAAATTCGGGCCCATATGAAACACATTGGGCATCCCTTATTTAATGATGAGCGTTATGGAGGTCACTTGATATTGAAAGGAACTACATTTACAAAATACAAACAGTTTATAGACAACTGTTTTAAAGCGTTACCAAGGCAAGCACTTCACGCAAAAACACTCGGATTCATTCATCCTACAACTGGTGAAATGATGCGTTTTGATACTGAGTTGCCTAAAGATTTTCAAGATTGTATTGAAAAATGGCGTGGTTACTCTAAATCACACATGACAGACGAAGAGAACTAATAAAAAAACTCCAATTTCTAATTTAGAAATTGGAGTTTTTTTTGTGCTATAAGCTTTTAATATTATTCTTTACGTTCTAGAAGCGCCATGTAAAAGCCATCAAACCCTGACTCTGATGCTAGGATTTTATGATCTTTAACGAAAGTAAATTGTTTTCCAATTTCGGTAGTTAAAAAACGTTTCACTTGATCTTGGTTTTCAGATGGTAAAATAGAGCAAGTTGCATAAACTAATTTCCCTCCTGGTTTTACAATTTTAGAATAACTTTCTAAAACTTCAGATTGTACTTTACGAATGTTATCAATGAACTCTGGTTTCAATTTCCATTTAGCATCAGGATTTCTTTTTAAAACCCCTAAACCGCTACATGGAGCATCAATCAAAACTCTATCAGCTCTCTCGTGTAATTTTTTTATAATTTTAGTAGAGTCGATAATGCGGTACTCAATATTAAAAGCACCATCTCTTTTGGCTCTAATTTTTAATTGCTTTAATTTACTTTCATATAAATCCATTGCAATTAATTGTCCTTTATTTTCCATCAAAGAGGCAATGTGAAGTGTTTTTCCACCAGCACCTGCACAGGTATCAACTACTCTCATTCCTGGTTTTACATCCAAAAATGCTGCAACTAGTTGAGAATTTGCATCTTGTACCTCAAAAAAACCTTGTTTAAAAGCATCTGTCAAAAACACATTGGCTCTTTCTTTTAAAACAAGTGCATCTGGTTGATCTTTAAGCGTATCTGTTTCAATGTTTAAATCCATTAAAATAGCACGCAAAGCTTCACGGGTTGTTTTTAAGGTGTTTACTCTAAGGATAACTTTCGCAGGTTGGTTTTGAGCAGTGATTTCTTTTGACCAAACTTTTTCTCCAAGTTCACTTACACCTAGCTCATCCATCCAATCAGGTATAGATTCTTTCAGAGCTCTTACTTTTGACAGTTCATCAAAACGACCTTTTATTTTTCGTTCAGGAGTGCCTTCAAGCTGGCGCCAATCAGGAATCGGGTAGCCTCTTAAAACGGCCCATACAGAAAACATTCTCCATAAATTATCTCTATCGTACGGCTCTTTAACCTCTGCTATTTCAGAGTATAATCGTTTCCAACGCACAATTTCATAAATGGTTTCGGCTACAAACTTCCTGTCTGAACTTCCCCAACGTTTGTCTTTTTTTAAGGATCGTGCTACTACTTTATCTGCATATTCGCCTTCATTAAAAATAGCGTTTAAAGCATCTATTGTTGTGTAAACTAAATTTCTGTGTAATCTCATTTTAAATAATTGAGGTGCAAAGGTACTATTAATTGATTTGAATGTTAAATTTTAGTACTGAATGTTGTTTAAAAAATTTTCATAAAAAAAGCACTGTATTGCTACAATGCTTTTTTTAAGGATTCTTAATTTATTTTACTCGCGTGAGCCCTATGTTTTCTGGTGCATGAAGTACCATTGGAAATTTTTCAATTTTAACAGAACTACTGTCTAAACCAAAAGCGCGCTCCTCAGAAAGGCTAAGTTTTTTAATAAAAAAGTATGAATTCATTATTAATTTTTCATGCCATCTTAAATCACTATCGTTTGAAAGGAATTTTTCGGATAATACGAATTTAAAATCTCCTATAATATTGTTTTTGTTTAGAGATTCGTACCTACTTGTGATATCTACTTCGCCCTTCTTAACCATGTCTCTGATAACTTCTCGGAACATGAGATTGATTTTAGTAGGTTCTCTAAAACCAAGGTTAAAGTCAACACGGTATAAATCGTCTTTTACAATTTCGGTAACTTTATATTCGGTTTTGTAAGGTTCTGTAAGAATATTAACATGAACAAACCAATATATGTCAGCTCTTTTAGGTCTTTTTTGTAAGATAGAATACATTACTTTTTCCTCTATTTCATCAACTCGTCCAGCGTTAGTCATGTAAACTAAATGTGTTGCATATTTTGGGATTGATAAATCGGCACTTAATTCAACAAGTACTTTCTTGTAATCTTCAATTTTAACCAGTTTGGTGTAACTTTTATTAATTTTCTTAGCTAAATACCAAATTGTCATTACTGATATTAATGCTATAGCGATAAAAAGTGTTACATAACCCCCTTCGGCAAATTTTGTAATATTAGCAGCTAAAAAACTGAATTCGATTACTAAATAAATGGTGATTAAGGGAACTATAAAATATAATTTTACCCTTTTCATAATCAAGTAGTAATTCAATAGAATGGTGGTCATGATCATACATAGAATAATAGCTAGTCCGTAAGCATGCTCCATGTTGCTAGACTCTTCAAAATGCAATACAATACCAACGCATCCTATAAACAACAACCAGTTGATTGACGGAATGTACAATTGTCCCTTTAATTCTGTAGGATATTTGATTTTAACTTTTGGCCAAAAGTTAAGCCTCATAGCTTCATTTATTAAGGTAAACGAACCACTAATCAAAGCTTGAGAGGCAATAACAGCAGCAAGTGTAGCTATTACAATTCCTATTGGTTGAAACCAATCAGGCATGATTAAGTAAAACGGATTTCCATTTTTTCCACCAATACTTTGTAATGTTTCGCCTTCGTGTTTTAAAAGGTATGCGGCTTGTCCAAAATAGTTTAGTACCAATGCTAGTTTTACAAATACCCAACTGATTCTTATGTTTTTGCGACCACAGTGTCCCATATCAGAGTATAATGCTTCCGCACCAGTAGTACATAAGAAAACAAAACCAAGTACAAAAAATCCTTCAGGGTGAATGGATAACAAATGATAGGCATAGTATGGGTTGACTGCTTTTAATACTTCGGTATTTTGAGTAATCTGTGAGACACCAAGGATCGCTAGCATTGCAAACCAAATGAGCATCATGGGAGCAAAGAATTTCCCAACTAATTTTGTTCCAAATTGTTGTATCATGAACAAAATGAATAAAATGCTAATAACTATTGGAATAGTATTAATTTCAGGATAATACGTTCTTATACCCTCAACGGCTGAGGAAACCGATATGGGAGGTGTAATGATACCGTCTGCAAGTAAAGCGCTACCTCCAATTATTGCAGGAACAATTAACCATTGAATTTTAGTTTTTTTGACTAGTGCGTACAATGCAAATATTCCTCCTTCGCCATGATTGTCTGCACTAAGTGTGATAATCACATATTTAATGGTTGTTTGTAGTGTAAGTGTCCAAAAAACACAGGAGATACCTCCTAAAACGATATCTGACACTATTAAATGAGTGCCAAGGATGGCTTTCATCACATACAAAGGCGAGGTACCTATATCTCCGTAAATGATTCCTAATGAAATTAATAATCCGCCTAATGTCCATTTAGTATGGAGGTCTTTGTGTGAAGCGTTCATGAAATTTTTTTTAAAAACGTTTCAAATTTACACTTTTAAAATATATTAGAAGCTTTTTGTCTAAAAAAAAACACGACTATTAATGTCGTGTTTTTCTGTTATTTTTAAATTTTAATTAAGATCTTCTGTTTTCTGATCTTTCAGAACTTCCTCTTTGATTGCTATTACTTCTTGTTTCAGAACCTCTTCCAGAATTGCCTCTAGAACTTGATTCTTGTCTTTGTGGCGCAGCTTGTGGTGCTGAACTTGATCTGTTTTGCGAATAATCTCTAGGTGTACTTTCTCTTCTTGAAGGTAAACTGTTTTCAGAATTTGATCTGCTTGAGCTATTAGCACGAGGGGATTCACTTCTTTGCGATTCTCTTTCGGTAGTTGTTGTACCTCTATTTTGCGAGTAGCTTCTATCAGATCGTCCGTTAGCAGTGGTTGTCTCTCCATTAGTTCTTGTACTGTATCTGTTATTTTCAGTTCTTGTAGCTGTTCTATTTGAGTTAGTAGCATTTTCTGAACGAGTTCTGCCTTGCGATTCATATTTGCCAGAATTAGAGGTTTGCGCTGTACGACTTCCTCTTGTGTTATCTGTAGTAGATCGGTTATTGCCATCTGAAGTGCGTCTTCCAGCACTGGTTTCAACTCTAGAGCTTGTTCTTCTTTGTTCTAGTTCATATCGGTTTGATACTGCAACATTACGTCTTGAAAAAGCATAATCAGGATATAATCTTTCATAACCGTTGCTGCGTCTTGAATTGTAAAGTACAACTGCTCTATTACTTCGTCTAAAGTTTACATAGTTGTAACTATTGTAACTATTTAAACAGATAGAGATATTATTTCTATATCTAAACACAGGGAAAGGATTCCAGGTATAGTAGTACGATGGGTAGTATCCCCAGTTCCATCTTGAGGTATAAGCACGGTATGAAGGTCTCCAAAAAGAGGCATAAATCACAGGAGTAGTATAGTAAACAGGCTCATAAATATAATTATCGCCATACATAAACACATCACCAATAACTTGTACTTGAACATTATTATTTCGGTCTCTTTCTAGATCAATTGTAGCTACATCTTGGTATACATCTCTTTCTAGTACAGCCTGAACAACAATTAGGTGTGTGTTGCTTTCTACTGATTCTACAACTCTCAAATAATCAACTTGATTGTCATTATTTAAATCTAGATTAGATATTTGCGCTTTCGGGTCATTTAATCTTTTTTCAAAATCATCAAGATCTCTGGAATCACCAAAAATGGAGGCAATTGCTCTTAGATCTAGATTATCACTTATTTCTGAATTCATAGCACTCACAGAGGTTCTATCTTGTGCCTGCGTTGTAGTGACTAATAGGGTAGTCATTACGCTGAATAGTAGTAGTTTAGTTTTCATAGGTATTGGATTTAGTTTCACACTAAATTTGTTTCCAATTACTGTGCCAGTATTTTTTTTGTGAATAACTGATGTTTTATAATTGTATATTAGCCTAAAATTATTAGTGTATGAATTGTCGTTTTTCCTTTATTCTATGGGTACTTTTTACCGTTTCTTGTAAAAGTCAAGTTGATGTTAATAAAACGGGGATGGAAAGCTCCGTTTTTAAGAATGTAAGTATTGATACCTTATTTGAGGATAAAATTAGCATTCGATCTTTAGTGGTTGATGGTACTAAAATTTGGTATGCAGCTGATAAAAATCGGTTTGGGTATTTTGACTTGGTTTCAAATAAAAAGACAGAAAATAAAATCATAAAAGATACATTGCAACTAGAATTTAGGAGTAATGCGCAAACTCGGGATTTTGTATATGTTTTAAGTGTATCAAATCCTGCTTTGTTATATCAAATTTCAAAAAAAGATTTATCTACTAAATTGGTCTATCAAGAAAATCATGAAAAGGTTTTTTTTGATAGTATGCAATTTTGGAATAATAAAGAAGGTATAGCCATGGGAGACCCCGTTTCTACAGTTTTAAATGTTATTATTACTCGTGATGGCGGAGTTTCATGGAAAAAAGTTCCTGATACACTAATGCCTAAAACCAGTTCAGGAGAAGCTGCTTTTGCGGCAAGCAACACAAATATTGTAGTAAAAGGTTCTTCAACTTGGATTGTTTCTGGGGGAGTTAAGTCAAGAGTTTTTTATTCGCCAAATAAAGGAAAGTCTTGGTCTGTTTATGAAACGCCTATTGTACAAGGTAAAAGTATGACAGGAATATTTACTGCTGATTTTTATGATGAAAAAATAGGGTTTATTACTGGTGGTGATTATGAAAATAGAAATCAAAATTTTTCAAATAAAGCTGTAACTTTAAATGGAGGAAAAACTTGGAAATTAGTAGCTGAGAATACTGCTTTTGGGTATGCATCTTGTGTGCAATATGTGCCTAATAGTAAAGGGAAAGGTATTGTTACGGTGGGTTACTCTGGAATATTTTATTCTGGGGATGGTGGATTTTCTTGGAAGCAATTAGCAACAGATTCAAAACTGAATACCATTCGTTTTATTAATGCAACTACTGCTATTGCTGCTGGTCAAAACAAAATGATTCGTTTACAATTTAATTAAAAGAAAAACTACCCTCAGTATGCTAAACACTGAGGGTAGTTCTTGAATTAATAAAAAAGGAAATTAATTTTTTTGTCCGTTATTGCGGTATTGTTGGAGTAGCTTTTTATTGAAATCTTCTTCAGCTTTTTTTAGTTTTACAATTTTAACAGCAGGTAAAAAAGTACGTAGGTTTTGTAAAAAACGTTTGCGTACTAAAAATAATTCCTCTTCTGTACCCTCAATTTGAGCTAAAAAAAGTTTGGCTTCTTTCTCGGTAATTTTATCCAGTGAGCCATCACTCATTCTTTTTACATAAGACTTCATTTTTTGATGCCTTAATTCAAATTGTTTGTCATCATAAGTATTATAAACTGGCCAAAATTTTTCGGCTTCTGCTGTTGTAAAACCTATTTCTGTGGTGAAAAAAGCAGCTTTCAAAACTTTTATTTGCTCTCTTTTTTCTTTCATACTTTCGCCTTGAGCATAAAAATTAAAAGAAACAAATAATAAAGCAAGGAGTATTATTTTGTAATTGTTCATCGTGTTTTATTTAAATCTTTAAATTATTCTAAAATTAAATTTTCTAAATTAGCGTTCGTTGAAAAATGTTCTTCAATAGTTTCGTCTTCAAGCGCTATTGGAGATTTCATGTTTTCAATTTCTTCATAGTTCAATCCATTTATCAAGTCGTATTGATTTACATTTGATTGATAGGTTATGTAATTTTCTAATGCTGCTGTTTCAAGCTCATAAGTTCTATTGTTTTGTTGTTTTACCAACAATGGAATCATTAACGCTAGTACTAATACTGCTGCTACTGCCGATATTATAAAGGTTCTCTTTTGTTTAAAAATAGAAATTACTGGAGTTTGATTTTGCTCTAATTCTTGCATCATTCTTGCAGAAAAAGTGTCAAAATAATGATCTGGAACTTTAAATCCAGGTTCTATTTTAGGTTCGTTATCTAATTTAAATGTCTTCATAATAGTGTTTAGACCAATGTATTGCTAAAAGGTTTAAGTTGAGGAAACAAATGCTTCTATTTTTTTTACTGCAAGATGGTATGATGCTTTCAATCCGCCTACTGTTGTGCCTAAAATTTCAGATATTTCTTCGTATTTTAATTCTTGAAAATATTTCATTTTAAAAACCAACTGTTGTTTTTCGGGTAATACTGCTATGGCGCGTTGTAGTTTCAATTGCATTTCATCTCCATCAAAAAAGACATCAGCTTCAAGATTATCCAGTGTTTTATTCTGCAAAGCTTCTGATGAAATGTTATTGGCTCGTGCTTTTTGTTTTAAGAAAGTCAAGGCTTCATTTGTTGCTATGCGGTACATCCATGAAAAAAGTTTACTATCTCCTTTAAAACCTTTAAGATGTTGAAATATTTTTATAAAACAGTTTTGCAAAACATCATCAGTGTCATCATGATTTAAAAGAATGGATCGGATGTGGTTGTACAAGGGTTTTTGATATTCCAATAACAACCTCTGAAACGCTTGATTTTGCGTTTTGGGGTTTAATAATTGGTTTATAAATTCCTGTTCTTCCTGCAAAATATGTTTTTTAATATAAGATAGTTTTTGAATAATAAGGTTTAATACTAAGGAGTATTTTTTAAAATTCAGTTTCCTCTTTATCCTCTATTACAGGAGGTTCTGGTTTGCTAATAGGTGAAGTTGCTGTAGCAGTTGAAGTTTTTACGGGAACTGCAACAGAAATTACTTTTGGCGGAAGCGGTACGTAAATTTCAGTTTCCCATTTTGATGCATTTTTAACCTCTGATTTATTGATTTTAAAAATTTCTAAATGACTAAAATTTGGACTTACGATAACCTTATTTTTAACAATGTATTCATTTGATTGTTGAATAGCCTTGCTTATGTGAGTATAATCGCCTGTTAGATTTGTTTTTATGGCTTCAAATGGCTCTAATGTACCTGATAAAATATCACTACCTGAGCTAGTCAAAATTCGGTTTTTAGTAGGAATACAAAAAGAAATTTGTGCTAATCCTGTTGTTGCATTGTAATTGTGAAACAATAAAAATGGTTTTCCATTTGTTTCAACGCCATTATTGGTACAAAAAGTAGTTATAGAATTAAATACTATTAATGCATTTTTATACACGCTAGTTAGCTTGCTGGTAAAGGTTTGCTTAAGGTAATTTGTTCCTGATTTATTTGTTAAGCCAATAACCTTTATATTGAAAGTATTGGTTTCAAAAACCAATGTTTTTTCGAGTTTTTCTAAACTTTTTTCGTAAACGCGACCCATTATTTTGTCGATACCGCCTTGCATTGCAGCCATCACTTTCATGGTAAAGCTCATTTTTCCTTGAGATTTCCAAGTTACTTTAGTCCCATTTAAAGTGTCTTTAAAACGGAGTACTACTGATGATTCACTTCCATCAAAATCCATTTTTTGTGAAATACTATCGTTTTCTTGTGATAAAAGTGTTGCAATTGATCCCGAATTTGTTTGGTTATCCCAAGTCATTGTAGCTCCGTTGCCTATTGATTTTTCTGAAAATGAAAGTTTCGTAGTAGGATCCTCTGTTATCCAAGTTGCAAAATCTTCCCAGTTTCTTAAATCATTAACAAATTGGTACACAGTATTCTTAGGCGCTTTAATAATATGACTTCTTTCCACAGTGAAATCTCCTTTTTGGGTGGCAATAAATATAGTCAACGCCACAAGGCTTAGTAAAAGTAAAAGGAAAATATATTTTAAAATTCGCATAACGGGTTGGTTTCTTGATTTTGTAAAGTTATAGATTTTATTTAAAAGTTTTTCAAAGCTCAAATTTTTATAAATTGTTTTTGAAATCCTGTATTGTAAAATTGTAAATGATTGAATAGTATTGTTGTAGTTTTTTGTGATTGTTTTATTTACCGCTTGTACGGATATAAAAGCAAATAAAAAAGCCCACAAGAAGTGGACTAATAATCAGGTATAAACTACCTTTTAAAAAAAACTTTTATCAAAAAAAGAATAGCAATAAAACCAATAAATCCTAGTAGAATTTTATAATTGCCCTTATAAAATGTTTTATGAATTTGAATGTCTTTTCTATAGGAGTATACTGCGGCTATTACAAAAGCGATAAAAAATAAGATTCCAAAAATGATTTGACCTTGACTGAACATGTTTTATAATTTTTTGTAAAATTAATCAATAGTTTAGAAATAGTTGCTATTTTGCTGTCTCATTTAAAAAAAATCAACATGAGAAAACAATTTGATGCAGTAAAACAATTTCATTCAGCTTTTAAGTTAGGATTTCATGAGACTCCAGTAGCTAATTTGGGAGAAATTAAGCACATGCTCCGTTACAATTTAATGAAAGAAGAAAATGAAGAGTACCTAGAAGCGGTCAAAAACAATGATTTGGTTGAAATAGCCGATGCGCTTGGTGATATGATGTATATATTATGTGGAACGATTATTGCACATGGATTACAAGACAAAATGGAAGCCGTATTTGAAGCCATCCAGCTTAGCAACATGAGCAAATTAAATACTGACGGAACGCCTATTTATCGTGAAGATGGTAAAGTTTTGAAAGGACCTCATTATTTTAAACCTGATTTCTCAAACCTACTGAAATAAAAATAAAAAAAAGTGATTTCCGAGAGAAAATCACTTTTTTTTATTGGATTAAAATTATATTTTAACAGTCCAGCCAAAAGTATCTTCGTCAAGTTTATTTTGGATATTTGTTAATTTTTCTTTCAGTTGAATTGCCATTGAATGATCCACTTTAGGGAGATCATAATAAACATCTTGGAATGAAAATCCTGAAATAGGACTAATTACAGCTGCTGTTCCAGCACCAAATATTTCTTTTAGAGTACCGTTTTTTGCTGCTTCAACTAATTCTGATACTAGTACAGAACGAACTTCAACATTCATGCCTTCGCTTTTTGCTAAGTCAATAAGTGTTTTTCTAGTTACACCATCAAGAATACGTTCACTCACAGGAGCTGTGAATAAGGTATCGTTGATTCTAAAAAACACGTTCATAGTTCCCGCTTCTTCTAGCTTAGTGTGGGTAGCATCGTCTGTCCAAATAACTTGTTGAAAACCTTCTTGGTTTGCTAAAGTAGTTGGGTAAAATTGTGCAGCATAATTACCAGCAGCTTTTGCAGCCCCAATTCCACCATTTGCAGCCCTACTGTAGTGTTCAGCAATAAGAACCTTAACATCTCCAGCATAATAAGAGGTAACTGGGGATAAGATTATCATGAATTTATATTCGTTTGATGGATTTGCTATTACTCCTGTACCTGTAGCAATCATAAAGGGTCTTATGTACATCGAGTTTCCGTTCCCTTTTTTGATCCAGGCTTCGTCTATTTGTAGTAATTGGTGAAGTCCTGACATAAAAATATCTTCAGGAACTTCAGGCATTGCCATACGTACCGCAGATTTATTAAAACGATTGTAGTTTTCATCAGGTCTAAAAAGCCAAATATCATCATTTGTATCTTTATAGGCTTTCATACCTTCAAAAATTGCCTGTCCGTAATGAAAAACCCTTGTTGATGGGTCAATCAAAAAAGGAGCGTATGGTTTGATAGTAGGATTTTGCCATTCACCGTTTTTGAAATCACATTCAAATAAATGATCTGTAAATACAGAACCAAAGCTTAAGTTTTCAAAATCAACATCCTGTATTTTAGATGTAGCGGCTTTTATAGTTTCAATCTTGGTAGTTGGAGTATTACCCATAATAGTGTACTGTTTGTTTATTTTTTGTTTAAACAAATAAACAATTCATAAAAATTAAGTATTGCTTTTTGTTTAATGCGTGCAAAATTAAATAAAAAACAATGAATACTTTTAATCATTTCATTTAATTATGGTTTAAATGTGTATTTTGTTTGTTATTTAAAAAATTAGACGTAAGATGTTTAATTTTTAAAGTGTTTCATAAAATAAATCTAGAGATGTTATTTAAAACTTTTGATTTTCACTATTTTTGATTCCTATCTGCTTAATAAATTAATTTATAATTACAAAAAACTATTTTGAAAAGAGAAATAATTGAAACCCTAGATGGCTCAACAACTATTCATTTACCTGAATGGAATGAATGTTATCACTCTAAACACGGTGCTATTCAAGAGGCAGAACATGTTTTTATTAAAAACGGATTGGCACTTTTTCCTAATTCAAAAGTGTCTATTTTAGAAATTGGTTTTGGAACGGGGCTTAATGCCTTTATTACTTATTTAGAGTCAATAAAAAGAAATCAAACCATTAACTATGTAGGAGTTGAAGCTTACCCTGTTTCTGCACATGAAGTTTTGGCAATGAACTATGTAGCTGAACTAGATGCAGAGCAACATGCTGCAGTTTTTGAGGTTTTACACACCAGTAATTGGGATGAAAAAAACATCATTACTCCTCATTTTGAAATCACAAAAAGGAAACAGTTTTTTGAGCAAATAGAGGATGTTGACGCCTTTGATTTAATTTATTTTGACGCTTTTGGGTATAGAGTACAACCTGATTTGTGGAGTACAGAAATTTTCGAAAAAATGTATAAAGCTCTTAAAAAAGATGGCGTTTTAGTTACTTATGCGGCAAGAGGCGTGGTCAAACGTAGTATGATAGAAGTAGGTTTTACAGTAGAAAAATTAGCTGGGCCACCAGGTAAACGAGAAATGTTTAGAGCATTTAAAAAGTAATTTTTTTTACAGGCTTTCAACCCTTAGTTTTGGTTTGAAAACTAAAAACTAAGTTAAATAATAGTGAAACATTTTTATTTTTATTATAAATTTACAGTGTCCCAAACAAAAAAATAAATTGCACTATGTCGAAAATAATGTATGACTATACCAAATCAATTTTAGAGAGGGTAAGTTTTGATCCAGCTTTGTTCTGTAAAGAGTTAGAAAAAGCTTTAAAAACATTGTTGCCATACGAAATGGAGCTTTTAAGAGAATGGCTTTTGAGTTATACCGTAACTAAGCCAGAGTTAAAACAATGTTTAATATTAGTTCTATGTCAAAAAAATAAGGAACACTTAGGTTCCTTATTTTTTTTATG